>NZ_JBSIBZ010000089.1:0-40473 GCF_058245575.1 Streptomyces sp. UF-297
CCCCCCCCCCCCCCCCCCCCCCCCCCCCCCCCCCCCCCCCCGCGCCCCTCCCGTTGTGGGTGGGAAAAGACATGGCGCTGCGCGCCGTCAGTGGCGGCGGAAGAGGTCGGGGCGGCGCCAGAGGGTGAGGGATGTGGCCAGGAGGGCGGTGCCGAGGATGGCGGCTGCCCAGGGGAGCCAGGCCACGCCGGGGCCGTCGGTGGCGTCGGCGCTGGGGCCGGGGCCGAAGTAGGTCTTGCCGTAGCCGGCGGGGTAGGGCTGCTGGGGGCGGGGTTTGATGGCGGCGCCCGCCTTGATGGCGGCGGCGGGGTCGACCAGGCCGGCGCCCAGGTCGTTGTTGCGGCCGCCCTTGGGGGCGTCCTGCGCGGTGTCGGTGAGCAGCTGCTTGATCTGGGCGGGGCTCAGGTCGGGGTGCGCGGCGCGGACCAGGGCGACGGCGCCGGAGACGAAGGCCGCGGCGGCGCTGGTGCCCCAGCCCTCGTAGTACTTGCGGTCGGGGTTGGCGATGACCACGTCGTAGCCGGGTGCGCAGACGGTGGCGTACCAGCGGCGGGTGGAGAAGGGGGCGCGGTTGCCGACGCGGTCGACGGCGGTGGCGGCGATCACGCCGGGGTAGGCGGCCGGGTAGGAGACGGGGTCGCCCTCCTCGCCGCCGTTGCCCGCCGAGGCGATGACGGGGACGCCCTTGTTCAGGGCGTACTGGATGGCGGCGTCCTCGCGGGGCTCGGGGTGGGCGGACTCGCTGTCGTCGCCCAGCGAGAGGTTGATCACGTCGGCGCCGTGGTCGGCGGCCCAGCGGATGCCGTCGGCGAGCGCGCCGGCCCGTTCCGTACGGGACTGCCGGCGCTGCGGGTCGCCGTCCTCCAGGATCACCCGGACCGGCAGGATCTCGGCCTCGGGGGCCACGCCGAGAACGCCCTCGGTACGGCCGGAGCCGTGGCCGCGGCCCGCGATGATGCCGGACATCGCGGTGCCGTGCTCGGCCCAGTACTTCTGGCCGGGCTCGGCGCCGAAGCCGACCAGGTCCTTGGCGGGCAGGACCGCGCCCTTGAGGTCGGGGTGGTCCCCGTCCACGCCGGTGTCCAGGACGGCGACGGTGATGCCCGAGCCCTTGGTGGTCTTCCAGGCCTCCTGGGTGTTCATGGCGTCCAGCGCCCACTCCTGGGTGCGGATGCCGTCCGCCTGTGCGGGAAGAGCGGGCAGGACGGTCAGCGCGGCGGCGGCCAGGGCGAGCGCGGTGGCGCGCAGGACGCGTGCGGTCATGACGGTGCCTCCGTTGCCCCGGCGGCCCGGTCACGGAAGATCCGGGCGATCTGGTCGGCGACGCCCTTGGCGTCATGGCCCAGTCCCGAGCGGGCCGTTTCGGTGGTGGCGCCTTGCTTGGCCGCCGTCTCGGCGGGCTCGGGGGCGGTGATCTCGCGGCCGTCGGCGAAGCCGGAGACGGCGTAGAGGACGACGGGGATGTCGGTCAGCACGCTCACGCTCCAACTCGCGCGCTGAGCGGGGCCGAAGCCCTGGGCCACGGTGCCCTTGGCGGCGTACGGGCGGGGCATCAGGTCCCTGCGCGTGGCCAGCTTCTCCGTGGTGAAGCGCTTGCGCAGGTCCTTCATGCCGGTGGCGTCCGCCTTGGTGACGAGCGCTCCGGTGGTGATGAGGCTGGTGTGGGTGGCGTCCAGGTAGGTGGCGCGCAGCAGGCGGGTGCAGCCGACCGGGGAGAGCACCTTGGCCAGCAGCGGGTCGAAGGCGTCGGCGCAGCCGCTGTCGGGGGCGACGGCGATACGCGTCCAGCTGCGGTCCGCGCCCCCGGGCCCTGCGGCGGGGCCCTTGAGGGTGCGCGGGAAGAGCTCGTCGACGGGGACGCTGTGCCAGACCTGGCGGCCGCGCTCGAAGGTCGCCTCGGCGGCGGGCCGGTCGTCGGGGCCGTCGGTGAGCCAACTCCCGGCGGCGGCACCGCCGATGAGCCCGAGGCCGAGCACGAGGCAGGCCGCCACGGCGACGGTGCGGGGCGCGGGGCGGTGCGCGGGCGTGGCCCGCGGGGCGCCGGGGGCCGCGCTCTTCGGGGGGAGCGGTGTCCGTGGTCCTGGAGGGCCGGAGGGCTGGGGCGCGACCCACAGGGCCTCGCTGTTGGCGAGGTGGAAGGCGGCGGTGTCGCGGTAGGCGGCGGGCCGGCTCGTGGGCTGCGCCGGCGGTGGCGTCACGGGTGCGTGGGCGGGCGGCGGGGGTACGGGCAGGGGCGCCGGAGCAGGAGGTGGCGTCTGCGGGGGCGCGGGGACCGTGGGGGGCTGCGGCGGGGCGGGCGGGCGGGGCGGCACCGGCGGTTCGGCTGCCGCACTCCGCGGCGGCGCTTCGGCCGGGGGCTGGGGGACGGCGGGCGGCGGGCTCGCCGGGCGGTCCGGTACGGGGCGCAGCACCGCGGTGTGCGGGTCCTGTTCGGGGGCCGCCGCGGGACGGTGGGGCGGGGGCGGCGGTATGGGCGGAAGCCGACGCGCGTTGGCGAAGTCGGCCTCGGTGCTCACCCGCGCTCCCCCTCGCGCCGCTCCTGCCCACCCTCCCCGACAATCAGGGCAGGGCAGTTGATATCCGGACATCGCGCCGCTGACCTGCACCGGCGGCGTCCGCCACTCTAAGGGCTGGTGGCGCCGGGGCTCCAACCCGTGTCCGGTCTGTTGCGATCTCTCCCCTACCCCGGGGTAACGCCTTCTGGCAGGCTGCGCACATGCCGCAGCCGCTCTCGGATCCCTATGGCGACAAGGCCCGTTACGACCGGGCCACCGCGGGTCAGGACGCTCCGCTGGCCGCCGTCGACCTGGACGCCTTCGACGCCAACGCCGCCGATCTGGTGCGCAGGGCCCGCGGCAAGCCGATCCGGGTGGCGAGCAAGTCGGTGCGCTGCCGGGCGCTGCTGGAGCGGGTCCTGGCGCGGGACGGCTTCGCGGGGATCATGAGTTTCACCCTGGAGGAGTCGCTGTGGCTGGCGCGCTCGGGGTTCGACGACATCCTGCTGGCCTACCCCTCGGCGGACCGGGCGGGCTTCGCCGAACTGACCGCCGACGCCAAGCTCGCGGCCGCGGTGACGGTGATGGTGGACGACCCGGCGCAGCTGGACCTGATCGATGCGGTGCGGGCGGCCGGCGGCCAGGAGGTGCGGGTCTGCCTGGAACTGGACACCTCGCTCAGTGTGCTGGGCGGCCGGGTGCGGGTGGGCACCCGGCGTTCCCCGCTGCGCGCACCGGGCCAACTGGCCGATGTGGCGCGGTCGGTGGCCCGCCGCCCCGGCTTCCGGCTGGTGGGCGTGATGGCGTACGAGGGACATGTGGCGGGGGTGGGCGACGCGGTCGCCGGGCGGCCGGTGTTCTCCCGTACCGTCCGCGTGATGCAGGCGGCGGCGCGCAGGGAGCTGGCGCGGCGGCGCTGGGAGGCGGTGAGGGCCGTCCGGTCCCAGGCTCCTGACCTGGAGTTCGTCAACGGCGGGGGCACCGGCAGCGTGCAGCACACGGCCGCGGAGGCGGCGGTGACGGAGATCGCCGCCGGGTCGGGGCTGTACGTTCCCCGGCTGTTCGACAACTTCCGCTCCTTCAGCGGGCGCCCGGCCGCGCTCTTCGCGCAGCCCGTGGTGCGCCGGCCGGGGCCCGGTGTGGTGACCGTCCTGGGCGGCGGCTACCCCGCGTCCGGGGTGGCGGGCGGCGACCGGCTGCCGGTGCCGTACCTGCCCCAGGGCCTGCGGTACGACCCGCAGGAGGGGCCGGGAGAGGTGCAGACCCCGCTGCTGGGCCCCGCCGCCGACGCGCTGGCGATCGGCGACAAGGTGTGGTTCCGGCACGCCAAGGCCGGGGAGATGTGCGAGCGCTTCGAGACGCTGCATCTGATCGAGGGGGACCGGGTGACGGCCTCGGTGCCCACTTATCGGGGCGAGGGCCGCACCTTCCTGTGAGCGGCCGCCCGTGAGTGGCCGGGGGGCCGTACGCGCCGTACGGCCCGGTCGCGGTCCCGGCGCCGCGCGGCGATCCTGGCGGGGACGGCGGTCCCTGCGGCGGCGGGCGGCCCGCACAGCGAGGAGCGCCCCATGAGCGACTGGTTCGCGCGCACCGTGGTGGACACCGGGCGGCTGCGGCTGTTCTGCTTCCTGGTCGCGTTCATCGGCGCGTTCCTGTTCATCCGGTTCAGCGTCCGCATGATCAGGGCCCAGGTGAAGTGGTGGCCGGGCAATGTCAGCCCCGGCGGGCTGCACATCCACCATGTCGTCTTCGGGCTGGTCTTCATGATGGTCGGCGGGGTGGGCGGGCTGGCCGTGCAGAACGGCAGATCGCTGTGGGCCGCGCTGGCGGCGCTGCTGTTCGGCATCGGCGCGGCGCTGGTGCTGGACGAGTTCGCGCTGGTGCTCCACCTGGAGGACGTGTACTGGTCCGAGCGCGGGCGGCTGTCGGTGGACGCGGTGTTCCTGGCCGTGGCGCTGACCGCGCTGGCCCTGACCGGCATCCGGCCGCTGGGCATCGACGACGCCCTCACCAGCGGGGAGGACGACGCTCCCGCCGCGGTGGTCTGGGTGGTCGCGAGCGTCGTGGTCATCAACCTGGCCCTGGCGCTGGTGACGCTGGTCAAGGGCAAGATCTGGACCGGGCTGATCGGGCTGTTCGTGCCCACCCTCACGCTCTTCGGGGCGCTGCGGCTGGCCCGGCCCGGCTCGCCGTGGGCGCGCAAGCGCTACCCGCGGGGCTCGCGCAAACTGCGGGTGGCCGAGCGGCGGGAGCAGAAGTTCCGGGCGCCGCTGATGCGCGCGAAAGTGGCCTGCCAGGAGTTCCTGGCAGGCCGTTTCACATCAGGCGGCAAAGGCGGTCAGTGACGCCTCAGAACGCGCGGTCCAGCTGGTCGGGGATGACCGTGCCGTCGTTGCGGCGGACCGGGCCGGGCGCGCCGTCGGTGTTCACGTACCCCGTGGTGGAGCAGGCGTACGCGCCGGACTTGCGCGGCAGCGGGTCGATGAACATCGGGTTGGCGACCCAGCGGCCGTCGGCGTTGTCGTAGGCGCGGCACATCAGTTCGCTCTTGTTGCGGTTGATGGCCAGGTGCGCGCCGGTGGCGTCGCCCACGAAGGTGACGTCGGTGTCGGCGTCGCCCGCGCCCAGCGCGATGCGGTGCGCGGGGTCCTGCTGGCGCCAGGCCTCGGCGCCCTTGATCTTGAAGATCTCCTGGTTGATCCAGCAGCGCTTGCCCTCCATGTAGGGCAGCGCCTCGCCCGCGCCGTCCTTGACGCCGCCGCAGCCCTTGATGCCGGTGGTCAG
Organism: Streptomyces sp. UF-297; assembly: GCF_058245575.1. Lineage (NCBI taxonomy): Bacteria > Bacillati > Actinomycetota > Actinomycetes > Kitasatosporales > Streptomycetaceae > Streptomyces > Streptomyces sp. UF-297. Next base: position 5,280 of record NZ_JBSIBZ010000089.1, read on the forward strand.
CTTGCCGTGCCGGGTCATGCTGCGGATGCCGATGGTGTGCGCACGGTCCAGGCCGACGCCGCCGGACCAGGCCTCGGCGATCGGCTCGGAGGAGGCGGAGACGATGTAGACGTCGAAGCCGGCCGCCTTCAGCGTGCGGATCAGGTCCTTCTGCTGGTCGTAGTAGCGGACATAACCGGCGATCTTGTGGGTGCCGACGGTCTGGGTGGAGCCGATCGGCGCCTTGAGGACCTCGGCGCGCGCCTTCTTGGCGTACGAGGCGAGCTGGCCGGGGGTGCGGCCTGCGAACAGCTGGGGGACCCAGGCGTACTCGGGGACGGTACGGCGGTGGTTCCACTCGCCCGCGAAGGCCTCCTTGCCGCTCATGGTGCGGGCCTTGCCACGGATCTCCATGATCTCGTCGGCGCAGGCGGCGTTCTTGGAGGTGCGCAGCGGCTTGCCGACGGGCACGGAGGTGCCGCAGGCCTTGGTCAGGGCGCGGTCGGCGGCCGGGGTGAGCCAGGCGCTGGTGTGCTTCCAGCTGGCCGGGCGCAGGATCTTGTCGTTCTTCAGCGCCCAGGCCAGCGTGGCGTCGGTGATGTCGTTCTTGACGACGGTGTTGTCCCAGTCGAAGGCGGCGACGGGGCGGGGGCCGCTGTTGCCCGAACAGCTGCCGCGCTCGTCGATCATCTTCTGGAGTCTGGCGCGGTTGTCGCCGAACCACTTCAGGCTCTTGGACAGCCGCGGGCAGTTGGTGCGCTGCTCGGCCGGGGCGGGCGCGGCGGTGGCGGCGGGAACCGAGGTCGCCAGCGCGGCGGCGGCCAGCAGGCCGGTGACCAGGGTGCGCTTGGGGTGACGCATGCATCCTCCTTGATGCACAGGGGCAGGACGAGAACCGGAACCGGCACGAAAGCCGGTTCCGGTGCTGGTCATGGACCTTACAGAGGGGTTAAAGCGGAGTGACGTACGCCCCGGCGATACCGCCGTCGACCAGGAACTCGGCGGCGTTCACGAAGGAGGAGTCGTCGCTGGCGAGGAAGGCGACGGCGGAGGCGATCTCCTCGGGCTCGGCGAACCGGCCGACGGGGACGTGCACCAGGCGGCGCGCGGCCCGCTCGGGGTCCTTGGCGAACAGCTCCTTCAGCAGCGGGGTGTTGACCGGCCCCGGGCACAGGGCGTTGACGCGGATGCCCTCGCGGGCGAACTGGACGCCCAGTTCGCGGGACATGGCCAGCACGCCGCCCTTGGAGGCGGTGTAGCTGATCTGGGAGGTGGCGGCGCCCATCACGGCCACGAAGGAGGCGGTGTTGATGATGGAGCCGCGGCCCTGGCGCTGCATGTAGGGCAGCGCGGCCTTGCAGCACAGGTAGACGGAGGTGAGATTGACCTCCTGGACCTTCTTCCAGGCATCCAGGCCGGTGGTGAGGATGGAGTCGTCCTCGGGCGGTGAGATTCCGGCGTTGTTGAAGGCGATGTCCACCGAGCCGTAGGTGTCGTACGCGGTCTTGAAGAGCGCCTCGACCTGGGTGGGGTCGGTGACGTCGACCTGGACGAAGAGCCCGCCGACCTCTTCGGCCGCGGCCTTGCCCGCCGTGGCGTCGATGTCCGCGCACACCACGCGGGCGCCCTCGGAGGCCAGGCGGCGGGCGGTGGCCAGGCCGATGCCGCTGCCGGCTCCGGTGATCACTGCGGTACGGCCGACGAGGCGGCGGCAGACGGGGGCGTCGGCGGTCTCGGTCACTTGCTCTCCTCGGTGCTGATGAAGACGTTCTTGGTCTCGGTGAAGGCGGACAGTGCGTCGGGGCCCAGCTCGCGGCCGAGGCCGGACTGCTTGAACCCGCCGAAGGGGGTCCAATAGCGCACGCTGCTGTGGGAGTTGACGGACAGGTTGCCCGCCGCGACGGCGCGCGAGACGCGCAGGGCGCGGCCCACGTCCCGGGTCCAGACGGAGCCGGAGAGGCCGTAGTCGGTGGCGTTGGCCAGGCGTACGGCCTCGGCCTCGTCCTCGAAGGGGAGGGCGACGGCGACGGGGCCGAAGATCTCCTCGACGGCCGTGCGGTCGGTGGGCGAGCCCTCCAGGACGGTGGCCGGGTACCAGAAGCCCTTGCCCGCCGGGACCTCGCCGCGGATGGCGGCGGGGGCGTCCTCGCGGACGTAGGAGCGTACGCGCTCCCGCTGGGCGGCCGAGATCAGCGGCCCCATCTGGGTCGCGGGGTCGGTGGGGTCGCCGGCGGTGAAGGACTGCACGGCCGGTTCCAGCAGCTCCATGAAGCGGTCGTAGACCGAACGCTGGACCAGGATGCGGCTGCGGGCGCAGCAGTCCTGTCCGGCGTTGTCCAGGAAGGAGCCGGGTGCGGCGGCGGCCGCGGCCTCGATGTCGGCGTCGGCGAAGACGATGTTGGGGCTCTTGCCGCCGAGTTCGAGGGTGAGCCGCTTGGTCTGCGCGGCGCACTGGGCGGCGATGCGCCGGCCGACGGCGGTGGAGCCGGTGAAGACGACCTTGGCGACGCCGGGGTGCTCGACCAGGGCGCTGCCGGTCACCGGGCCTTCTCCGGGCAGGACTTGGAAGAGGTGCTCGGGCAGCCCCGCCTCCAGGGCGTAGCGGGCCAGCTGCAGCGCGGCCAGCGGGGTGGCCTCGGCGGGCTTGAGCAGGACGGCGTTGCCCGCGGCGAGCGCGGGGGCGCTGCCCCAGGCGGCGATCGGCAGCGGGAAGTTCCAGGGGGCGATGACGGCGACGACGCCGAGGGGCTCCTGGAAGGTGACGTTCAGGCCGCCCGCGACCGGGATCTGAGTGCCCGTCAGGCGTTCCACTCCCCCGGCGGCGTAGTTGAGGAGGTCGGCGACATTGCCCGCCTCCCACTCGGCGCTGCCCCTGGGGTGACCGGCTTCCTCGACGGTCAGGCGGGCCAGCTCCGGGACGTTCGCGCCGACCACCTCGGCGAAGCGGCGCAGCAGGCGGGCGCGGTCGCCGGGCGGCAGCGCGGCCCACTTCTCCTGTGCCGGGGCGGCCCGCCGCACGGCGGCGTCCACCTGCTCGAGGGTGGTGACGGGGACGGTGGCCAGGAGTTCCTCGGTCGCCGGGTTGATGATGCTCAGCTCTTGCAACACGTCGCTTGCGTTCCTCACATGCGCTCGAAGGAGCGGAACCGCTCCCAGTCCGTGACGGCGGTGTCGTAGGCCTCCTGCTCGACGCGGGCCATGTGCAGATAGTGCTCGACGACCTCGTCGCCGAAGGCCTCGCGGGCGATCGGGCTCGCCCCCCACAGGCCGGCGGCCTCGCGCAGGGTGGCGGGCACGTGTGCGGCGTCCCCCGCGTAGGCGTTGCCGGTACAGGCCTCGGGGAGCTCCAGCTCGTGCTCGATGCCGTACAGCCCGGCGGCGACCATGGCGGCGACGGCGAGATAGGGGTTCACATCGCCGCCGGGCAGCCGGTTCTCGAAGCGGTGGGAGTGGCCGTGGCCGATGACCCGCAGCGCGCAGGTGCGGTTGTCCGGGCCCCAGGCGACGGCGGTGGGGGCGAAGGAGCCGGGCCGGAAGCGCTTGTAGGAGTTGATGTTGGGGGCGTACAGGAGCGTGAAGTCGCGCAGCGCGGCGAGCTGTCCGGCCAGGAAGTGCCGCATGGTGGAGGACATGCCGTACGGGCCCGCCTCGTCCGCGAGCACCGGCTGCCCGGCCTCGTCGCGCAGCGAGAGGTGGATGTGGCAGGAGTTGCCCTCGCGCTCGTCGTACTTCGCCATGAAGGTGAGCGCCATGCCCTCCTGCGCGGCGATCTCCTTGGCGCCGGTCTTGTAGACGGCGTGCTGGTCGCAGGTGGTCAGCGCCTCGTCGTAACGGAAGGCGATCTCGTGCTGGCCGAGGTTGCACTCGCCCTTGGCGGACTCCACCGTCATGCCGGCCGCGCCCATCTCGTTGCGGATGCGGCGCAGCAGCGGTTCGACGCGGCCGGTGCCCAGCACCGAGTAGTCGCTGTTGTACTGGTTGGCCGGGGTCATGCCGCGGTAGCCGCGGTTCCAGGCGTCCTCGTAGGTGTCCTTGAAGACGATGAACTCCAGCTCCGTGCCCGCCTGCGCGCTCCAGGCGCGCCCCGTGCGCTCCAGCCCGGCCTGGGCCAGGCGCTCCAGCTGGCGGCGCAGGATCTGGCGCGGGGAGGCCGGGACCGGGGAGCCGTCGTGCCAGGCGAGGTCGGCGGTCATCAGGGCGGTGCCCGCGTTCCAGGGGGTACGGCGCAAGGTGGCGCGGTCGCCGCGCAGGGCGAAGTCGCCGTAGCCGCGCTCCCAGGAGGACATGGCGTAGCCCTCGACGGTGTTGACGTCGACGTCCACGGCCAGGAGGTAGTTGCAGCCCTCGGTGCCGTGCTCCAGGACCTCGTCGAGGAAGAACCGGGCGGCGAACCGCTTGCCTGTGAGCCTGCCTTGCATGTCGGTGAAGGCGAGGACGACAGTGTCGATCTCCCCGGAGTCGACGAGCCGTCTCAGCTCCTCGACGGAGAGCGGGGGCGTGCGGTCAGCCACGGTTTTGCCTCCTTGCGCTGCATCCGGAGGTCATAAGGTAGGCCCACGAACCTTTAATTGGGAAGGGGTTTCATGAACGGTGCGGCGGACCGGCTGGCGCCCGTACTGCGTCCCGTACGGGCGGGCAACGGCTTCGAGGAGGCGCTGGAGCAGATACTGCAGATCGTCCGGCTCGGCCTGGTACCGCAGGGCGAACGGCTGCCCGCGGAACGGGAGTTGGCCGAGCGGCTGCAGATCAGCCGGGTGACCCTGCGCGAGGTGCTCAAGGTGCTCCAGGACCAGGGGCTGGTGGAGAGCCGGCGCGGGCGCTACGGCGGCACGTTCGTGCGCGTACGGACGAAGAGCGCCGGAGAGGACGAACTGCGGCGGCGCATCGAGACGGTGGACGTGGAGGACACCCTGCGCTTCCGCGAGGTGCTGGAGGTGGGAGCGGCCGGGCTGTGCGCCGCACACGGCCTGGACGCGGCGGGCGCCGAGCGGCTGCGCCAGGCGCTGGCCGCCACGCACGACGCGCCGCTGGAGGACTACCGCCGCCGCGACACTCTCTTGCACCTCACCCTCGCCGAACTGTCCGGCTCGGCCACCCTCGCCGCCCAGTACGCCGCCGTCCGCGCCACCGTCAACGACCTGCTGGACTGCATCCCGCTGCTGGTGCGCAACCTGGAGCACTCCCAGACCCAGCACACCGCGCTGGTGGAGGCGGTGCTGGAGCAGGACGCGGACGGGGCGCGCGAGGTGATGCGCGAGCACTGCTGCGGTACGGCGGCGCTGCTGCGCGGGTTCCTGGCGGGCCCGTCGGCGTAACCGGCGTTTTACGCACGGGTCTTGCGCTGGACACAGTGGGCGCACAAAGGTGTGGCGCTAAACCTTTACCCCCACGGAGGCAGGAGCGGCTGATGGCCGACGGCAGTGATCTTCCCACCGCCCCACCCAGCGATTCCCCCACCGCCCCACCGGCCGCGCCCAAGGGCGGCGCGACGCCCGAGGACGCCTACCTCCAGCGGCGCGCGCTGCGCCGCGGCAGCGCGGGCCCCCTCCTGCTCACCGGCCTGGGCGTGGCCTATGTCGTCTCCGGCGACTTCTCCGGCTGGAACAACGGGCTGGCCCACGGCGGCTTCGGCGGCCTGGCGATCGCCGCCGTCCTGATGGGCCTGATGTACACCTGCCTGGTCTTCGCGCTGGCCGAGCTGGCCTCCGTCCTGCCCACGGCGGGCGGCGGTTACGGCTTCGCGCGGCGCGCGCTGGGCACCTGGGGCGGCTTTCTGACCGGCACCGCCATCCTGATCGAGTACGTCCTGGCACCGGCCGCCATCTCCCTGTTCATCGGCGACTACGTCCAGCCCCTGGGCCTGTTCGGGCTCACCTCCAGCTGGCCCGTCTACCTGGCGTGCTTCGTCGTCTTCATCGGCATCCACCTGTGGGGCGTGGGCGAGGCGCTGCGCTTCAGCCTGGTGGTCACCGCCGTCGCGGTCGCCGCGATCCTCGTCTTCGCCATCGGCGCGCTCACCGACTTCCACGTCGGCGGCCTCAACGACATCCCGGTGGACCGGGGCGCGTTCGGCGCCAACTCCTGGCTGCCGTTCGGAATCCTGGGCATCTGGGCGGCCTTCCCCTTCGCCATGTGGTTCTTCCTGGGCGTGGAGGGCGTACCGCTCGCGGCCGAGGAGACCAAGGACCCGGCCCGTACGCTCCCCCGGGCCATGGCCGCCGCGATGGGCATCCTGCTGCTGCTCGCGCTGGTCACCTTCGTGGCCGCGACCGGGGCCAGGGGCTCGGCCGCCCTCCAGTCCGTCGGCGACCCGCTGGTCCAGGCGCTGCAGCCGGGCGGAAGGCCGACCGCCGTCTCCCGCATCGTCAACTACGCGGGCCTGGCAGGGCTCGTGGCCTCCTTCTTCTCCCTCATCTTCGCCGGCTCCCGGCAGCTCTTCGCGCTCTCCCGGGCCGGCTATCTGCCCCGCTTCCTGTCCCTGACCAGCCGCCGCAAGGCCCCCTACCTGGGCCTGCTGGTGCCCGGCGGGCTCGGCTTCGCGCTGGCGGCGGCGACCGGCGACGGCGCCCGGCTGCTCAACGTCGCGGTCTTCGGCGCCACCATCTCCTACGCCCTCATGGCGCTCTCGCACATCGTGCTGCGCCGCCGCGAACCGGAGCTGGCCCGCCCCTACCGCACCCCCGGCGGCGCCCTGACCTCCGGTGTCGCCTTCGTCCTGGCCTGCGCGGCGCTGGTGGCGACCTTCCTGGTCGACCGGGAGGCGGCCGTCATCGCGCTCGGCGTCTACGCCGTGGCCGTGGCCTACTTCGCCTTCTACTCCCGCCACCGCCTGGTGGCCGCCGCGCCCGAGGAGGAGTTCGCGGCGCTGGCGGCCGCGGAGGCGGAGCTGGAACGCAACTGACTCCACTGACCGCAACAACCGCACCGACCGCAGGAGACCTCGTTGCCCCAGCCGCCCCACTCCGCGCCCATGCCCCTCATCGGCATCAGCACCTACCTCCCGGACGAGGTCCGGTGGGGGGTGTGGGCGATGCCCGCCGCCGTGCTCCCGGCCGGCTACCACCGGCTCGTCCAGCGCTGCGGCGGGCTCGCCGCGCTGCTGCCGCCCGACGCCCCCGAGCTCGCCGCCGCGGCCGTCGCCCGGCTGGACGGGCTGGTGATCGCGGGCGGCCCGGACGTCGAGCCCGTACGGTACGAGGCCCGGCCGCACCCCCGCACCGGCCCGCCGGACCGCCCGCGCGACGCCTGGGAACTGGCCCTGATCGAGGCGGCCCTTGAGCGCGGACTGCCGCTGCTGGGCATCTGCCGCGGGCTGCAACTGCTCAACGTGACCCTCGGCGGCACCCTCGACCAGCACATCGAGGGGCATGCGGGCCCCGAAGGGGTCTTCGAGGACCACAAGGTCACCGCCGTGCCGGGCACGCTGCTGGGCGGTCTGCTGCCCGAGCCCGTGTCCGTACCGACCTACCACCACCAGGCGGTCGGGCGGCTGGGCCGCGGCCTGCTGCCGAGCGCCCACGCGGACGACGGCACGATCGAGGCGCTGGAGCTCCCCGAGGCCGCAGGGTTCACGCTCGCCGTGCAGTGGCATCCGGAGGCCGGAAGTGACACACGTGTGATGGAGGCCCTTCTCGCCGCGGCACATGACTGGTCAACTTGCCGTCAGCAGTTGTGAATTCATCGAGGGATGCTCGGGAGCCGCTGGAGGGCGGCGGCCGGGCCGCCCCTCGGCCACCGCCGTACCCCGGCCCGTTGTGAGGAGTCTCCTTGACCGCCCCGAAGTCACCCAAGCGCCTCATGGAGATCGTCGCCGGGGCCTGGGCCTCCCGAGCACTGGCCGAGGCGACCCGCATGGACCTCTTCTCCCGGATCTCCGAGCGGCCGGGCGCCACGGTCGCCGAGACGGCCGGCCACCTCGGCATCGCCGAGCGCCCCGCCGAACAACTGCTCACCGCCTGCGCCGCGCTCGGCCTGCTGGAGCGCCGCGGCGACGGCTACGCCAACACCCCCGAGGCCGAGGAGTACTTGGTGCGCGGCCGCCCGGACTACTTCGGCGACGCCGTACTCGGCATGGACCGCCGCACCGCCGGCTGGGCGCGCCTGGAGGAGGCACTGCGCACCGACTCCCCCACCAACTTCGACTCCCGCGCCAAGGAGACGATGTTCGACCCGGCGGACGCGGCGCTGCGCAAGCACTACTGGAAGAGCATGTACGCGCTGTCCGCCACCAGCGCCCGCGCGCTGGCGGGCGCGTACGACTTCGGCGGGGTGCGGCGGCTGCTGGACGTGGGCGGCGGTGAGGCCGCGTACGACATCGAACTGTGCCGCTCCTACGGGCAGTTGGCGGCCACCGTCTTCGACCTGCCCTTCGTGTGCGAGCTGACCCGCGAGCGGGTGGCGGACGAGGGCCTGAGCGACCGGATCACGGCGGTGCCCGGCGACTTCCTGCAGGACGCGGCGCTGCCCGGCGGACACGACGCCGTGCTGCTCTCCCAGATCCTGCACGACTGGGACGAGCCCACGAACCGCATGATCCTGGACAAGTGCTTCGCCGCCCTCCCCTCCGGCGGCCTGATCGTCATCAGCGAACTCCTCGTCGACGACTCCAAGGACGGCCCCCTGCTGCCCGCGCTGATGGGCCTGCACATGCTGGTGAGCACCTGGGGCCGCAACTACACGGCGCAGGAGTACGGGTCGTGGCTGACCGACGCCGGTTTCACCGAAGTGCACACCGTGCGCTTCGAGGGCCCCGGGGCGGACGGGGCGGTCATCGCCGTGAAGCCGTAACACATCACCGGGCGCCCCCAGAGGGGCGCGGGGAACTGTGCGCCCGGCCACGACGCCCCCGCAGACGGCACTCCCCGCCTCAACTCGCCGTCGGTGCCCCGCAACCCGTGCCACGCGTCAGCCCCAGGAGATGGCGGGCCGGCCCCGCCGGCCGCTGCCCCGCGGGCCACACAGCGCGCAGGTCGCGGGTGAGAGCGATGCCCGGCACCGGAATTTCGACCAGGCGGCGAGCGGCCAGCTCCTCGCCGATGGCCAGCTCGCTCAGGACCGAGGGCCCCGCGCCGCTCACCGCCGCGGCCTTCACCGCGGTCGTGGAGGCCAGTTCGAGCAGCGGCGGCGCCAGCCCGCCGCAGCGGGCCAGGGCCGCGTCCAGGACCTGGCGCGTACCGGAGCCGCGCTCGCGCAGGATCAGCGGGGTGGCGGCCAGCTCAGCGGCGCCCAGCGGCCGGCCGCGCCTGGCCCAGGGGTGCGCGGGCGCCGCGACGACGACCAGCCGGTCGTGCCCGACGACCGCGCCGTCCAGCCCGGCCGGTACGTCCAGCCCCTCGACGAAGCCGAGGTCGGCCTCGCCCGCCAGCAGGCGTTCGGCCACCGCTGCGGAGTTGCCCGCCAGCAGCGAGACCGCGGTCCCGGGAAGCTGGGCGCGCAGCGCGATCAGCCAGCCGGGCAGCAGGTATTCGGCGATCGTCATGCTGGCGGCGACCCGCAGCCGGGAGTCGCGGCGCCCGCGCAGCGCCTGCGCGCCCGCGTCGAAGGCCTCCGCCGCCTCCACGATCCGCCGCGCCCAGTCAGTGACCAGCGCCCCCGCGTCCGTGAGGCGGGAGCCGCGCGGCGAGCGCTCGACCAGCCCGACGCCTAGCCGGCGCTCCATGGAGCGGATACGGCTGCTGGCGGCGGGCTGGGTGATGCCCATCTCGCGGGCGGCCCGGCCCAGGCTGCCGAGCCGGGCGACGGCCAGCAGGAGCTCCAGCGCGCCGAGGTCGGGGACCCGGTGCGCGAGCGGGGCGGGGTTCGCGCCACCGGGGGCCGAGGGCTCCGCGTGCGCCGGGCCCGTACCGGCCCGCCCGCTCCCGTACACCCGTTCCGGCCCGGCCGCTCCCCGATCCCGCTCACCACTCATAAAGCCAGCTTATGCCCTCATAGACAGGCCCTCCCTGGTGGGGGCGGCGAACCGGAGCCAGGCTTGTCACATGGCTTCACTCGCGCACGCGCCGTCCCCCACCGTCACTCCCTCGCCCTCGCCCGCGGCCCGGCTCGGCTCGGTCCGGTACCTCGGACCCAACTGGTACGCCGCCGTCATGGGCACCGCGATCGTCGCCAACGCCGGAGCCACGCTGCCGCTGGACTTCCCGGGGCTGCGCAGCGCGTACCAGGCCGTGTGGGCGCTGTCCGTCCTGATGCTGCTGACACTGCTGACCGCCCGCGGCGCGCACTGGCTGCGCCACCCCGACCAGGCCCGCGGCCACCTCCTGGACCCGATGGTGGCGCCCTTCTACGGCTGTCTGTCGATGGCGCTGCTGGCGGTCGGCGGCGGCACGCTGGCCGTCGGCTCGGACGTGATCGGCGAGCGGGCCGCGGTCGTCGCCGACTCGGCGCTGTGGATCGCGGGCACCCTGGTGGGCCTGGCCGCCGCCGCGGCGATCCCGTACCTGATGGTGACCCGGCACCGCATCGAGCCGGGCAGTGCCTCCCCGGTGTGGATCCTGCCGCTGGTCGCCCCGATGGTCTCGGCCGCGCTCGGCCCCGCGCTGGTGCCGCACCTGCCGGCCGGACAGTGGCAGGAGGCGCTGCTGCTCGGCTGCTACGCGCTGTTCGGGATGTCGCTGCTGGCCACGCTCGTGATGCTGCCGGTCGTGCTGGGCCGGCTCATCCACCACGGACCGCTGCCGCTCGCGCTGACTCCGACGCTGATGCTGGTGCTGGGCCCGCTCGGCCAGTCCACGACCGCGGTGAACAATCTCGCCGATGTCGCGCCGGGCGCGGTGGCGGACCCCTACGCGGGCGCGATGGGCGCCTTCGCTGTGCTCTACGGGGTGCCGGTGATGGGCTTCGCGCTGCTGTGGTTCGCGCTGGCCGGGGCGATGGTGGTGCGCGCCTTCCGCCGCGGCATGCGGTTCACCATGACCTGGTGGGGCTTCACCTTCCCCGTCGGCACCTGCGTCACCGGCGCCGCGGGCCTGGCCCGGCACACCGGGCTGGCCGCCTTCACCTGGCTTGCGGTGGCGCTGTTCGCCCTCCTGGTGGCCGCCTGGCTGTTCGCGGGGGCGCGTACGGCGCTGGGCCTGGCCCGCGGCACGCTCCTGGCCCCGCCGGCCAAGGCCGCACCGGCCCCCGCTCCCGCTCCCGCCGCAGCCGTCTGACCCGCGCTTCAGCCCACCGCCCCCGCCAGGCTCTGTGCCAATACGGCGGGGGCTTCGGCCAATGAGGGCCCGTACCAGGTCAGATGGCGCCCGCTGACCAGCGCGGCGGGCAGCGCGGGAAAGGCCTCCGGGCCGTCCTGCGCGGTGAAGCGGTACGGCTCATCGGGCAGCACGACCAGGTCGGCGCCGCAGGCGTTCAACTCCTGGACGGGCACGGGCGGATAGCGCTCGGCGTGCCCCGCGTACACATTGGTCACGCCCAGGCGCGCGAGCAGATCACCGGCGAAGGTGTCCCGGCCCAGCACCATCCACGGCCGCCGCCAGATGGGCACCACCGCCCGGAGCGGCCCGCCGGGCACCTGGGGCACCTCCCGCCAGGCGGCCTCGGCCCGCTCCAGCCACTCGGGGCGCCGCAGCCCGCAGCCGCGCACCAGCACCCGCTCCAACTCCCGCAGCGCCTGCGGCAGATCGCGCACTTCGGTGACCATCACCTCCAGCCCCGCGGCGCGCAGCGCGGCCAGGTCCGCCGGGCGGTTCTCCTCCTCGTTGGCGATGACGAGGTCGGGCGCGAGGGCGGCGATACGGGCCGTGTCGGGGTTCTTGGTGCCGCCCAGGCGCGGCACGTCCAGGTCCGCGGGGTGGCTGCACCACTCGGTGGCGCCGGCCAGCAGGCCGGGTTCGGTGACCGCGACGGCCTCGGTCAGGGACGGTACGAGCGACACCACGCGCCGCGTGGGAGTGCGAGCGGTCATCGCACCACCGTACGCGCGCCGGCGACACCACCGCAGCTTGACATTCATCCGCCGCTCTGTTCACGGCAGTTGAGCGCGGATGGGGGGATACGCCCGCACCGCGAAGAACAAGCCCCTGAGCCCCTTCCGTCTTCCTCCCGGCGCGGGATAGATGTGGAGGCACCCTCCCAACACACCCCACAGGGCCCGCCCGCAGCGCGGTGCGCACCCCGGAAGGAGCTCCCCCATGGACACCCGTGACAGCCAGGGCCGCGCCGCAGGATCGGACGGCGGCTGGTTCGTGGACGACCGCTGCACGAACTGCGATGTCGCACGGCAGCTCGCCCCGGGGCTGATCGGCGAGGCCGACGGGCGCTCGGTGTTCGTGCGCCCGCCGGAGGGCGAGGCGGACCTGCGGGCGCTGCACGCCGCCGCGTACGCCTGCCACACCCGCTCCATCCGCCACCCCTCCCGCAGGCTGGACCCGGCCCTGGACCCGTACCCGATGGCCCTGGACGAGGCGGGCCGGGTGCTGCTGTGCGGGCACAACTCCTCCCGCACCGCCGCCGCCAACTCCTATCTGCTGCGCCGCCCTTCGGGCACCTCGATGATGATCGACACCCCGCGCTTCAGCGCCGAACTGGCCGACCGCTACGAGGCGCTGGGCTCTGTCACCGACGTTCTGCTCACCCACCGCGACCATGTCGCCCACGGCCGCCGCTACGCCGACCGCTTCGGCGCCCGGCTGTGGATCCACGAGGGCGACCTGGACTCCGTACCGGACGCCGACCAGGTGCTGCGCGGCACCGACCCCGTCGAGATCGCCGACGGCGTGGTCGCCCACCCTCTGCCCGGCCACACCGAGGGCAGCGTCCTGTTCCTGGCCGACGACCTCTACTGCTTCAGCGGCGACAGCCTGTACTGGTCGCGCACCACCGCCGACATCGAGGTCGCCGAGAGCGTGACCTGGTACTCCATCACCGAACTGGCCGCCTCCCTGGCCCGTACGTCCCACCGGCTCACCTTCGAGTGGCTGCTGCCCGGCCACGGCGACCGCCGCCACCTGCCCGCCGCCGAGATGTACGAGCGCCTGCAGAACCTGACGCGCCGGGTCCAGGACCTTCAGCCCCGCCCCGTCGACTTCACCGCGCACCGCTGGTAGTGCCGCGGCGCCCGACCCGTATGCGAAAAGGGCCCTGCCCCCGGTACGGAACCGGGGGCAGGGCCCTTGGGGCCAGGCGGCTACGGCCTCACTTGACCGGCGCCATCTTGTCGACGATGCCGGGGTGCGCGTCCACCCACTGCTCGACGCCCTTGTCCTCGTTGCCCTTGCCCGCGTTCTGGATGGCCTGCTCCAGGCTTCCGAGCTCCTCCGGCGTCATCTTCCAGTTCTTCAGCCAGCCGTGGAACTCCGGGAACTTGTCCGGGAAGCTCTTGTGGCCCAGCGTCTTGATCTGGTTGTTGGCGCCCCAGGTGCCCTTGGGGTCGGCCAGCTTGGTCATCTTGTACTTGTTGTACGCCCAGTGCGGCGACCACAGGACGACCGCGACGGGCTCCTTCTTGGCGTAGGCGCGCTCCAGCTCGGCGAGCATGGAGGAGGTGCCGGCCTCGGTGACCTCGAAGTCCTCAAGGCCGTAGGCGGGCAGCACCTCGTCCTTGAGGCGCTTCATCTGGCCGGTGCCCGGCTCAATACCGATGATCTTGCCCTTGAACTCGTCCTTGTGCTCGCGCAGATCGTCCAGGGACTTCACGTCCTTGACGTAGTCGGGGACGGAGATCTCCAGCGAGGTCTTGTCGTACCAGGCCCCGACGTCCACGAGGTCCTTCTTGTACGTGTCCCAGTACTGCTTCTGCGCGACCGGCAGCCAGCCGTCCAGCTCCACATCGAGCTGGCCGGTGGACAGGCCGGTGAACAGCGGACCGACGTCCAGGTTGCGGACCTTGGGCGTGTAGCCGCGCTTCTCCAGGACGTTCTTCCACAGGTAGGTGGTGGCGATGCCCTCGTCCCACGCCGGGTAGCCGATCATCGGCGACTTGCCGGCGTCCCGGCCCTTGGCGTACGTACCGCCGCCGGTCGGCGCGATCTTGTCGACCAGGCCGGGGTGCTGCTTGAGCCAGGCGCGCACACCGTCCTGCTCGTTGCCCTCGCCGGCCTGGTGCAGCTCGTTCTCCAGGCTGGTGAGCTGCTTCTCGTCCAGCTTGAAGTTCTTCATCCAGGCCGCGACCTCGGGCTCGTCCTTGGCGAAGCCCTTGCGGCCCAGCAGGTGCAGACCGTCACCGGAGCCGAAGGCGCCCTGGGGGTCCTTCAGCTTGGTCAGGTCGTACTTGTCGTAGGCCCAGTGCGGGGACCACAGGGTGACCGCGATGGGCTTCTTGGCGCGGTAGGCGCGGTCCAGCTCGGCGAGCATGGAGGAGGTGGAGGCCTCCACCAGCTGGTACTCGCCCTGAAGCCCGTACTCCTTCTGGACCTTCTCCTTGTAGATCTTCATCTCGCCGGCGCCCGGCTCGATGCCGTAGATCTTGCCGCCGAAGGTCGAGCCCTTGCCCTTGAGGTCCTCCAGGGACTTCACGTCCTTGACGTAGGAGGGGACCGCGATCTCCAGCGAGGTCTTGTCGTACCAGGTGCCCAGGTCCTCGAGCTTGTCCTGGTACTTCTTCCAGTACTGCTCGTGGGTGGTGGGCAGCCAGGCGTTGGTCTGCACGTCGATGTCGCCGCGGGCCTGGCCGGTGAAGAGCGCGCCCGCCTCCAGGGGCTTGGCGGTGGGCTTGTAGCCGCGCTGCTCCAGGATCTCCTTCCACAGGTACGTGGTGGCCTTGCCCTCGTCCCAGTTGACGTAACCGAGGCTGATGGCGCGGCCGTTGCCGCCGCCCTTGGCCGCGTCCTCGGAGTCCTTGCCGAAGACGTTCAGGCCGCCGGCGACCAGCGCCAGCACGACCACGCCGACCATCGCCACGGAGGTAGCCGGGCGCCAGCGCAGGAACTTCGCCCCGCCCAGCGCCGCCTGCGCCTTGGCCAGCGCTCGCCGGCCCAGCGGGGAGACCCGCTGGTTCAGGGCGCCGGTCATCCGGTCCAGGTACATGGCCAGGATGACGACCGCGAGGCCCGCCTCGAAGCCGAGGGCGACATTGACGGAGCTGATCGCGTTGTAGACGGACTGGCCCAGACCGCCGCCGCCGACCATGCCGGCGATGACGACCATGGACAGCGCGAGCATGATGACCTGGTTGATGCCCGCCATGATCGTGGGCAGCGCCAGCGGCAGCTGGACGCGGAAGAGGGTGCGGCGCGGGTGCGTACCGAACGCCTCGGCGGCCTCGACCAGTTCACCGTCGACCTGCCGGATGCCCAGCTCGGTCATGCGCACCGCGGGCGGCATGGAGAAGACGATGGTGGCGACCATGCCGGGCACCACGCCGACGCCGAAGAAGAGGATGCCGGGGATGAGGTAGACCATCGCGGGCATCGTCTGCATCAGGTCCAGCACCGGGCGCAGCACCGAGCTGACCACACGGCTGCGCGCGGCCCAGATGCCCAGCGGCACCGCGACCACGACCGTGATCAGGCAGGCGACCAGTACCAGGGACAGCGACTGCATGGTCGTGTCCCACTGCTGGATGGAGTCGATCAGCGCGAAGCCGACGAAGGTGAGCAGGGCGGCGGGCAGGCCGCGCAGCCACCAGGCGATCACCGCGAAGATGCCGGCCAGCAGCAGCGGCTCGGGGGCGTTCAGAACGGCGAGGATGCCGTCGTAGACCCCGGTCAGGACCGTGGTGATGAAGTCGAAGAGCCAGGCGAGGTTGTCCCGCAGCCAGTCGACGGCGGAGCTGGCCCACGAGCCGAGTTGGATCCTAGGCACCAGCGCTCACCTTGCCCTTGGCCTCGGCGGCCGAAGCTGCGGGCTCGTCCTGGACGGCGGGCTCCTCGGTCTCCTTGGCGGGCTCGCCGAGCACGGCCAGCAGCCGGGCGCGCGGCACGGCGCCGATCAGCTTGCCGTCCTGGCCGGTCACGGCGACCGCGACACCGCTGGTCGAGCAGGGGGTGAACAGCTCGATGAGGGGGGTGTCCTCGGTGACGGTGGCGGGCGCGGCGGCCAGCAGGTCGGCCTCGGTGCGTATCTCCCGGCCGCCGGCGTCCTTGCCGCCCAGCACGTCCTGGACGTCCGACATGATCGCGCCGGCGGTCAGCACCCGGGCGCGGTCCACGTCCTGGGTGAAGGAGGCGACATAGTCGTTCGCCGGGGTGACCAGGATGTCCTCGGCGCTGCCGATCTGCACGACCCGGCCGTCGCGCATGACGGCGATCCGGTCGCCCAGGCGCATGGCCTCGTTCAGGTCGTGGGTGATGAAGACGATGGTCTTCTTCAGGGTCTTCTGCAGCTCCAGCAGCTGGTCCTGCATGTCGCGCCGGATCAGCGGGTCCAGGGCGCTGAAGGACTCGTCCATCAGCAGCAGGTCGGCGTCGGTGGCCAGCGCGCGGGCCAGGCCCACCCGCTGCTGCATACCGCCGGACAGCTCGTCGGGCCAGGACTTCTCCCAGCCCTTCAGGCCCGCCAGCTCCAGGGCCTCGGTGGCCCGCTTCAGGCGCTCGGCGCGCGGGACGCCCTGGACCTCCAGGCCGTAGGCGGCGTTCTCCAGCACGCTGCGGTGCGGGAAGAGCGCGAAGTGCTGGAAGACCATGGAGATCTTCTCGGAACGGACCTTGCGCAGCTCGGCGGGGGTGAGCGAGGTGAGGTCCTGGCCGTCGAACCGGACGCTTCCGGAGGTCGGCTCCAGCAGCCCGTTGAGCATGCGCAGCAGCGTGGACTTACCGGATCCGGACAGACCCATCACGACGAAGATCTGACCCTCGCCGACCTCGATCGACGCGTCGATCACCGCGGCGGTCGTGCCTTCGGCGCGCAGCTCGTCCCGGGTCGCCCCGTCCTCGAGCCGTCGCACCGCGTCCTGGGGTCGTCTGCCGAACACCTTGTACAAGTGCTCGGCTTGCAGCCTGGACACATACACCTCTCTTGTTGCACTGAAAACGACCCGCCTCCCCCGCCGGCAGGTCGTGAAGCGGTGCGGTTTCGGCCCGCATATACCGATAGAAAGGTTGAAATCCCTACCGGGTCCACTCCGGGTGCGCGCCTGCCCCTGCTCATCCGCCCCAAACGCAACAGTGATCCACTTCACAGAGAGTGGCGGGCATCAGCCGGGACCCGTCGGTGGCGCACGGGCCTCTGTCAGCGGCGTACGGCATCATTTCGAAGGTGACTCCACGCCTGATGCTCCTCGACACCGCCTCGCTGTATTTCCGCGCCTATTTCGGCGTCCCGGAATCCGTCAAGGCCCCGGACGGCACCCCGGTCAACGCGGTGCGCGGGCTGCTGGACTTCATCGCCCGCCTGGTCCAGGACCACCAGCCCGACCAGCTGGTGGCCTGCATGGACTTCGACTGGCGCCCCCAGTGGCGGGTCGATCTGATCCCCTCCTACAAGGCGCACCGCGTCGCCGAGGAGGCCCCGGCCGGCTCGGCGGACCCCGACGAGGAGGAGATCCCGGACACCCTCTCCCCGCAGGTCCCCGTCATCGAGGACGTCCTGGACGCGATCGGCATCGCCCGCGTCGGCGCCCCGGGGTACGAGGCCGACGACATCATCGGCACGCTCACCGCGCGGGCGGGCGGCCCGGTGGACATCGTCACCGGCGACCGCGACCTCTTCCAGCTCGTGGACGACGCGCGCGGCATCCGCGTCCTGTATCCGGTCAAGGGCGTGGGCACCCTCCAGCTCACCGACGAGGAGCTGCTGCGTGAGAAGTACGGCGTGAGCGGGCCGGGCTATGCGGATCTGGCGCTGCTGCGCGGCGACCCGAGCGACGGACTGCCCGGCGTGCCGGGCATCGGCGAGAAGACCGCGGCCAAGCTGCTGGCCTCCTACGGCGACCTCGCGGGGATCATCGCGGCGGCCGAGGACCCGGCCTCCAAGATCACGCCGTCCCAGCGCAAGCGGCTGACCGAGTCCCGCCCGTATCTGGCGGTGGCGCCGAAGGTGGTCCGCGTCGCCTCCGACGTCGAGCTGCCCGACTTCGACCCGGCGCTGCCCGCCGAGCCGGCCGACCCCCAGAGCCTGGAGGCGCTCGCGGAGCAGTGGGGCTTGGGCGGATCTTTGCACCGGCTGCTGGCCACCCTCCAGAAATGACCTGTTAGGTTAGGTATACCTAACCAATCAGCGCATCAGGGGAGATCGCCGTGGCAGCAGACCGTCCGGCCCGCCGTAAGCCCAAGCTGAACCGTGCCCGGGTGGTGCGCACGGAACAGCTCACCCCCCACATGGTGCGGGTGGTGCTGGGCGGAGAGGGCCTCGCGCAGTTCGCCGCGGGCGAGTACACCGACCACTACATCAAGCTCGTCTTCCTCCAGCCGGGCGTGGACTACCCCCAGCCCCTGGACATCGCCCAGATCCGCGAGGAGCTCCCCCGCGACCAGTGGCCGACCACGCGTACGTACACCGTGCGCAGCTGGGACGCCGAGGCCCGCGAGATGGCGGTCGACTTCGTGGTGCACGGCGACGAGGGCCTGGCCGGGCCGTGGGCGGCGCGGGTACAGCCGGGCGAGGAGGCCCTCTTCCTCGGCCCCGGCGGCGGCTACGCCCCCTCGGCCGACGCCGACTGGCATCTGCTCGCGGGCGACGAGAGCGCGCTGCCGGCCATCGCCGCCTCCCTGGAGCGCATGCCGGCCGGCGTGCCCGTCCACGCCTTCATCGAGGTCTCCGGGCCCGCGGAGGAACAGAAGCTGGACGCGCCCGAGGGCGCCGAGATCGTGTGGCTGCACCGCGACGGCGCCCCGGTCGGCGAGCGCCTGGTGCAGGCCGTACGCTCCCTGCCCTTCCCGGACGGCCAGGTGCACGCCTTCGTCCACGGCGAGGCGGGCTTCGTCAAGGAGCTGCGCCGGGTGCTCCGCGTGGAGCACGAGATCCCGCGCGAGGCGCTGTCCATCTCCGGCTACTGGCGCCGCGGCCACGACGAGGACGGCTGGCAGGCCTCCAAGTCCCAGTGGAACCAGCAGGTGGAGGCGGAGCAGGAAGGCACCGCGCCGGCCGTGCCCGCCGCTTCCTGAGCCACGGCCCCAACTCGCTCGGCGCGGGCGCCCGTTCACCGGGCGCCCGCGCCGTTTCGCTCTCCCGGCGCCCCTCCTTCGCCGTACGCGGGGCCCGGCGCTGCGACGGACGGTTGCCGCGACCCGTTGGCGGGCAAGCCAGGGGCAGAAGCGTGCGCCGTGCGGACGCGATGCCGCCATGCCCACTGGCCGAAACCGCGCCCTCGTGGCGTCCCGGCATGGCGTCCCCGGACATCGGCCGTCACCTGCCGCCGCCGGCTGGGAATGCGAGGCCGCGGCGCCCTTCCGCCCCCGTACCCCCGCCTGCCCGCGGCCCGTCGCCGGGCGGCGCACCCGTACGGAAGGCGGCGTACGGGGCGCGAGAAGCGGCGTGTCGGACGGCGCGCACGGGCCGGGGCGACACGCCACCCGCGCGTCCCAACCCGGCTCCCCGTCAAGGAAATTGGTTGACGAGGCACGCATTCGCCTGTTCCACTGAGCCCATGCGACCTTTCCAGCGGCTGGTCACCCGCGACCACATCGACTTCGGTCGAGTGTGGTCGGCTTCCTGTTGCCGCTGACTTCTCCGTAGCGCACCACGCCGTGCACCGGCGCTTTCACCCCGCATGACCTACGAGAAGACGAGGCCGTACCCATGCCTGTCGAGTTCCTCGGCATAGCCGCGACCAACGAAGGTTCCGAAGTCACCCGGCGCTCCGGCGTGTCCTTCGACAAGGAGTACACGCTCAAACTCGCCCGCGCCCACGAGGAGTACGGCTGGGACCGGGTCCTGTTCGCCTACAGCTCCGGATCGCCCGACCCGTCCCCGGCCGCCGCCTATATCGCCGCGCGCACCGAGGCCCTGCAGATCCTGGTCGCCCACCGCCCCAACGTCTCCTGCCCGACGTTCGCCGCGCGGACCTTCGCCACCCTGGACCAGATCAGCGACGGCCGACTCGCCGTGCACTTCATCACCGGCGGCAACGACCACGAGCAGCAGCGCGAGGGCGACTTCCTGACCAAGGACGAGCGCTACGCCCGCACCCGCGAGTACATCCAGATCGTCAAGAAGATCTGGACCAGCCGCGAGGCCTTCGACCACGAGGGCGCCCACTACCGCTTCAACGACTACGTCAGCGACACCTTCCCCGTCCAACAGCCGCACCCACGGGTCTCGTTCGGCGGCTCCTCCCCCGCGGCGTACGCGGCGGGCGGCGCCGAGGCCGACATCTTCTGCCTGTGGGGCGAACCGCTGGCCCAGACGGCGGAGCAGATCGAGTCGGTGAAGGCG
The DNA here is from genome assembly GCF_058245575.1 of Streptomyces sp. UF-297. NCBI lineage: Bacteria > Bacillati > Actinomycetota > Actinomycetes > Kitasatosporales > Streptomycetaceae > Streptomyces > Streptomyces sp. UF-297. Next base: position 25,503 of record NZ_JBSIBZ010000089.1, read on the forward strand.
GCGGCCAAGGCCGCGGGGCGCAGCGACGTACCCAAGATCCAGGTGGCCTTCCGCCCGATCATCGCGCCGACCGAGGAACTGGCCTGGGAGAAGGCGCACCGCACCCTGGACCGGATCAAGGCCCGCAAGGCCGGCAGCCCGCCGCCGCGCCGCCATCCGCTGCACAGCCCGGAGAACTCCGGCTCGCAGCGGCTGCTGGCGGTCGCGGCGCAGGGCGAGCGGCACGACCGCGCGCTGTGGACACCGACCGCCGCGGAGACGGGCGGCGCGGGCAACTCCACCGCCCTGGTCGGCACCCCCGAGACGGTCGCCCAGGCCCTCCTGGACTACTACGACCTCGGCGTGGACATCCTCTCCGCCCGCGGCTACGACCTCCTCGACGACGCCATCGACTTCGGCCGCCACGTCATCCCCATCGTCCGCGAGGAAGTGGCCAAGCGGGACGCGGCCCGGGCAGCCGCGTAATTCCCCCGGCCGCCTGCGGCGGCAACGCCCCGCCTGCGGCGGCCGTGTCCTCGAACGCCGGGCGGGCTGGTTTTCCCAGCCCGCCCGGCGTTCGAGGACGAGCCCCGGCGATCAAGGGGCCCGCACACACCCCCGCCTCAGCCCACCGACGAGTACGCCACAACCCCCCGCAGCACACCGTCCACGGCCTTACGGGCGTTCCGCGCCACGGAGCCCCCCGGCGGGGCCGCCGCCGCAATCTGCCCCAGCACATCGATCAGCTGCTTGCACCACCGCACGAAGTCCCCCGCCGGCATCTCCGCCTCGCGCAGTACCTCGTCCAGCCCGACCCCGGAGGCCCACTGGTACGCGGCCCAGGCGAAGCCCAGATCCGGCTCGCGCTGCCCGACCCCCTCCGCCTGGTTGATCTTGTGGTCCTCCTCCAGGGCGTCCAGCCGGCCCCAGATGCGCACCATCTCGCCCAGCGCGTCCCGCGCCTTGCCCGACGGCAGCTTCGGCGCCACCGCGTCGTCGGCCTGCCGCGCCTCGTACACCAGCGCCGAGGCGCAGGCCGCCAGTTCGGCCGGCCCCAGTCCCTCCCACACGCCGTCGCGCAGGCACTCGCTGGCCAGCAGGTCCAGCTCGCCGTACAGCCGCGCCAGCCGCCGTCCCTCGTCGGTGACCGTGTCACCTTCCAGATAGTCCAGCTCGGTCAGCAGCGCACAGATCCGGTCGAAGGTGCGCGCGATGGTGTTCGTACGGCCTTCGATGCGGCGCTCCAACTGCCGGGTGTCCCGCAGCAGTCGGTGGTAGCGCTCGGCCCACCGCGCGTGGTCCTCGCGCTCGTCGCAGCCGTGACAGGGGTGCGCGCGGATCGCCGTGCGCAGCCGGGTGATCTCCCGGTCGTCCGCCGCCGCCGAGCGCTTCTTGCGGTGCCGGTCGGGCACCAGATGACCGGCCTTGGTGCGCAGCGCGGAGGCCAGATCGCGGCGCGACTGCGGGCTGCGGGCGTTGAAGGACTTGGGGATGCGCATCCGCTCCAGCGCCTCGACGGGCACCGGGAAGTCGATCGAGGCCAGCCGCTTGACCTGCCGCTCGGCGGTCAGCACGAGCGGGCGCGGGCCGTCGTGCGCGTCGAAGCCTCGGTGGCCGTTCGTGCGCCCCGAGGGCATGCCCGGGTCCAGGACGAGCGCGAGCCCGGCGTACTTGCCCGTGGGGACGTGGATCACGTCGCCGGGCCGCAGCTTCTCCAGCGCCGCTGCCGCCGCCACCCGGCGCTGCGCCGCGCCCTGCTTGGCCAGCTCCGTCTCGCGGTCCTTCAGGTCGCGCCGCAGCCGGGAGTACTCCTCGAAGTCGCCGAGGTGGCAGGTCATCGAGGCCTTGTAGCCCTCCAGGCCCTCCTCGTTCTTCTGCACCTGGCGCGAGATACCGACGACCGACTTGTCCGCCTGGAACTGCGCGAAGGACATCTCCAGCAGCTCGCGCGAGCGGTGCCGCCCGAACTGCGAGACCAGGTTGACCGCCATGTTGTAGGACGGCTTGAAGGAGGAGCGCAGCGGGTACGTGCGCGTCCCTGCCAGGCCCGCCAGCGCGCCCGGGTCCATGCCGCGCTGCCACAGCACGACGGCGTGGCCCTCGACGTCGATGCCGCGCCGCCCCGCGCGCCCGGTCAGCTGGGTGTACTCGCCGGGGGTGATGTCGGCGTGCTGCTCGCCGTTCCACTTCACCAGCTTCTCCAACACCACCGAGCGCGCGGGCATGTTGATGCCCAGCGCCAGGGTCTCGGTGGCGAAGACCGCCTTGACCAGGCCCTTGACGAACAGTTCCTCCACGACCTCCTTGAAGGTCGGCAGCATGCCGGCGTGGTGGGCCGCGATGCCCCGCTCCAGGCCCTCCAGCCACTCGAAGTAGCCGAGCACGTGCAGGTCCTCGTCGGGGATACCGGCGGTCCGGTCCTCGACGATCTTGCGGACCTTCTCGCGCGCCGCCTGGTCGTTGAGCCTGAGGCCCGAATACAGGCACTGCTGTACGGCGGCCTCGCAGCCGGCGCGGCTGAAGATGAAGGTGATCGCGGGCAGCAGGCCCTCGTTGTCGAGACGGTCGATGACCTCGACGCGGCTGGGCGTCCAGATACGGCTGCGCGAGCGGCGCTCACGCTCCCGGTCCGCCTCGCGCATATTGCGGCCGCGGCGCTTGTCCTTGCCGAAGGTGGGGCGGCTGTTCTCCATCCGGGCCAGCCGCTCCAGGTCGGGGTTGACCTCGCGTCTGCCGCCGCCGTGGCCGTCGCGCTCCTCGAAGAGGTCGTACATCCGGCGTCCGGCCAGGACGTGCTGCCACAGCGGCACCGGGCGGTGCTCGGAGACGATCACCTTGGTGTCGCCGCGGACGGTGTCCAGCCAGTCGCCGAACTCCTCGGCGTTGGAGACCGTCGCCGACAGGGACACCAGCGTCACGGACTCGGGGAGATGGATGATCACCTCCTCCCATACGGCTCCGCGGAAGCGGTCGGAGAGATAGTGGACCTCGTCCATGACCACATAGCCGAGTCCGAGCAGCGACTGCGAGCCCGCGTAGAGCATGTTGCGCAGCACCTCGGTGGTCATCACGACCACCGGCGCCTCGGAGTTGACACTGTTGTCGCCGGTGAGCAGGCCGACCTGCTCGGCGCCGTAGCGCTTGACCAGGTCCTGGTACTTCTGGTTCGAGAGGGCCTTGATGGGCGTGGTGTAGAAGCACTTGCGGCCCTGCCGCAGGGCCAGGTGGACGGCGAACTCGCCGACGATCGTCTTGCCGGAGCCGGTGGGGGCGGCGACCAGCACGCCCTGGCCGGCCTCCATGGCCTGACACGCCTCGATCTGGAACGGGTCCAGGGCGAAGTCGTACATCTCTTTGAAAGGGGCGAGCGCGGTTGCCTGCTCGGCCGCGCGGAGCCGGGCGGCGGCATAGCGCTCAGCAGGGGACATGTCCTCGGTCATCGTGCTTACGAGACTACCGGCCACCACTGACAGCCACTCGATCTTTATGGACGGCCTTTACCCGCGGGCCCGGCCGCACAGCGCGAAGGCCCCCGCTCAGGAAGAGCGGGGGCCTTGCGGATCCGGTCCGTCAGGGGCTCAGGTCGCGTCGTCGTAACCGTTGCGCCGCGGTCCTTCGCCCGGTCCGCGCGGGTCGCCGTTGGCCTGGCCCGGCAGCATCGGCGGCGTCTCCAGCCGCTCGACCTCACCGATGTCGGCGGGGGTCAGGTCCAGCTCGGCGGCCTCGTCGTCACCGGGTCCCTCGGCCTCCCTGCGTGCCTTACGGGCATCGTTGCCCAGCGCGATGATCACGGCCGTGAAGTAGAGCAGCACGATGGGGCCGGCCAGCATGATCATCGTCAGCGGGTCGGTGCTGGGGGTGGCGATCGCCGAGAAGACGGTGATGCCCATGATCATGCCGCGCCACCAGCCGAGCATCCGCTTGCCGGTGAGCACACCGCCGAAGTTCAGCAGGACCAGCAGCAGCGGCAGCTCGAAGGACAGGCCGAAGACCACGACCATGCGCGTGACCAGGTCGAGCAGGCCGTCCAGCGGCAGCAGGTTTTCCACGTCGTTCGGCGTGAAGTCCAGCAGCACCTTCGCGGTCGTCGGCAGGACCGAGTACGCGAAGTAGGCGCCGATCAAAAACAGCGGGAAGCCCGCGCCCACGAAGCTGCGCGCGTACTTCTTCTCATTGCGGTGCAGGCCGGGAGCGAGGAAGGCCCACAGCTGGTAGAGCCACACCGGGGAGGCGAGAACGACACCGGCCATCAGCGAGACCTTCAGCGCGAGGGTGAAGGGGCTGAGCAGGCCGTTGAGGGTGATGCGCGCGCAGGCCGTGCCCTTGGGCTGCTTGGCCAGCTCGGCAAAAGACGTCGGGCAGCCCACCGACTCCAGCACCGGCTTGGTGAAGAAGTTGATGATCTCGTTGTAGAAGAACGCCGCGACGACCGTGACGACCAAGACGGCCACCAGCGCCTTCGCGAGCCGGTTGCGCAGCTCGCGCAAATGCTCCGCGAGAGGCATCCGCCCCTCGGGGTCCTTCTCCTTCTTGTCCTTCTTGAGGGCAGACTTGAGCAACCCACGTCCTCATCTCGTGCAACGGACAGCGGCTGGTGGCCGCTGCCCCACAGGGTCCTCGGTCAGCGCTGAGAAGAAGTGCTGTCGGTCGGTTCCGTGACCGGGCGGGCGCTGCTCACATCGCCGGGCGCGGCCTGGATCGTCCGGGGGGCGGCCTGCTGCGGGTCGTCCTTCTTCGGCGGGTCGGAGGGGGCGGTCTGGTTCTCCGAACCCTCCTTCTTCATCGCCTTGGCCTCGCTCTTGAGGATGCGGGCGGACTTGCCGAGCGAGCGCGCCATGTCGGGAAGCTTCTTGGCGCCGAACAGCAGAATGATGACGACGAGGATGAGAATGATCTCGGGTGCGCCGATCTTTCCACCGAACATAAGTGTTTACCTTCTCACCGAGGCGGCTGGGGGTGGGGCTGCCCGACCGATCGGACATGCGTCCGTCCGCCGTGCTGGCAGCGATCGTAACGCGCAGGGGTGAACGCTGGGCAATCCCTGTGCGCACTCCCGGTTGCGGGCCGTGCCTCGCTCGTCGGCCCGCGTTCAGCAGCGTACCTCCCGCGCAATGGCCACAGGAGGGTGCGGTTGTCGGAGCTTGTCGGCTCTTGTCTGGCAGATCACATCGCGGATGCGCCGGTCAGGATGTGCCCGCTCCTCCGGCGCGCGCCGCGAGCGGGGTGGCGGCCCGCTCCAAGTCCTGTGCCGCGCGCTGGATCTGCTCGCTGGCCCGCCCCACCTGCCGCGCGAGACGCCGTACTTCGACGAAGACACGGACGGCGAGGACGCCGAGCACGGCGAGGCCGGCGAAACCGAGGGCGATGGCGAGCATGGGCCAGAACATGGAGGGAGCCTATCGGGGCGTACGGAAAGCGGAGTTCAGCCGGTGTGCAGACGCAGGGTGCGCACCCCGCCGCCGGTGAGGAGCTCGATGATCCGCTCCCCCGCGGGTTTGCGCACGGCCGTCCCGCAGTCCGGGCAGGTGAAGGAGTAGAAGGTGGTACGGCGGCTGGCGCCGATCGCCAGCCGGAAGGCCTCCGAGGCCAGTTCGAAGCGCCCCCGGCAGTCGGGGCAGGCCGCCTTGAAGAGCACCTCTCCCGCCATCGCCGCCACCCTCCGCGCGGAAGCGGAGGACGCAGCCGAAGACGCAGTCACACCGGCGGCCGGGGGCGCGGCCGCCGCGGTGACAGCGGTGGTCGCGGCGGCCGTCGACGTCGTCGGAGCCTGTGGGGTCGGCGCAGTCGTGGTCGAAGTCGTCATCGCGGCCCCTTCACTCGCCGTATGCCGCCAGTGCCTGTGCCGCCGCCTGCCGCGCGCTGTCGGCGAGTGCCTGCGGGGAGACGATCCGCCCGTCCCTGCCCAGGCGCAGCGCGAGGCGGCGCAGGGAGGCCGGGTCCGGGGTGCGCAGGGTGATCCGCAGCCCTCCGTCGGGCAGCTCCTCCGCGCTGTCGTGCGGGTAGTACTCCGCCACCCAGCGCCCGCCGGGTGCCACCTCGATGACCACCTCGGGGTCCTCGGCGGCGGGCTGCACCAGCCCCTCGGACAGATCGCGCAGTTCTATCGGCGGCGGGTCGGCGGGGGCGTCCAGCAGCTTGATCTCGGCGACCCGGTCCAGCCGGAAGGTGCGGCGCGCCTCCGACAGGCGGCACCACGCCTCGACGTAGGTGTGGCCGACGGCGAACAGGCGGATCGGGTCCACCTCGCGCTCGGTGAGCTCGTCGCGGGCGGGCGAGTAGTAGCGCAGCCACAGCCGGCGCCGCTCGGCGATCGCCCGGTCCACGTCGGCGAAGACGCCGCCCTCGGACTCGAAGGAGACCGAGAGGCGGGAGGAGGCGCCCGCCGCCTCACCGGCCGCGGCCTCCAGCTTCGCGGTGGCGCGCAGCAGCGCCTGCCGGTCGCCCTCGCGCAGCCCGGGCAGGGTGGCCACCGCGCGGGCGGCCACCAGCAGGGCGGTGGCCTCGTCGGCGGCCAGGCGCAGCGGCTCCGCGACGTCGTCGGGGTTGTGCCACCAGATGCGGTCGCCGTCGGTGTCGATGTCCAGCAGGTCGCCGCCGCGGAAGCTCGTACCGCACATCGGCAGTACGTCCAGGTCGGCGATGAGCTCGTCCTCGGTGATGCCGAAGGCGCGGGCGACGTCCTCGACGCGGGCGCCGGGGCGCTCGCGCAGATACGTCACCAGCGACAGCATCCGGCGGGTCTGGTCGATCGCGTTCGAAGCCATGGAGTGTTGACGTCCCTCTCAGCCCTTGGCCACGGCGCGCAGCCGGTCCACCACGTCGGTCCGCAGTTCGGCGGGTTCCAGTACGACCACATCGGGGCCGAACTCCACCAGCCAGGCGTCCAGTCCGTGCCCGTTGGGGATCTCCAGTTCGTCCCAGCCCCCGCCCAGGTCGCGGATGCTCTTGGCGCGGGCGCGCAGCGGATAGCCGTGGTCGGCGCGGAGCTTGATACGGGCGGTGCCGGTGGCGGTCTCCCCCGCCCAGCTCTCCACGGTCTCGCGGACGGTGACGTGGTCGGGCACCTCGGCGGTGAACTTGCCCTGCCGGGAACGGACCTTGCCGGTGATGCGGGAGAGGCGGAAGACGCGCTCGGCCTGCCGGTCGCGGTCCCAGCCCGCCAGGTACCAGTGGCCGCGCCAGCACTCCAGGATCCACGGCTCCACATGGCGCTGCTCGGGGCGGGCGGCCGTGGACTTGCGGTAGTCGAAAACGACCGGACGGCGGTCGCGGCAGGCCAGCATCAGCGGCTCGAAGGCCGCTTCGTGAGCGGGAATGCGCGGTTCGAGGGCGCTGTGCGGCTGCTGGGGCTCGTACCCGCCCTCGTCCCGGGCCAGCGGCATGCCGGCCGCGCGCAGCTTCTGCAGCGCCCCGCTGGCGGCCCCGGCCAGGCGGGCCTGCTGCCAGACCTTGGCGGCGAGCCCGAGGGCCGCGGCCTCCTCGGCGTCGAGCGTGATGGGGGGCAGCCGGTTGCTGTCGCGGCGGGCGAGGTAGCCGGTGTCGCCCTCCAGGCCCTCGACGGTCTCGATGACCAGGCCCAGCTCGCGCAGGTCGTCCTTGTCGCGCTCGAACATCCGGTTGAAGGAGTCGTCGCCGCCGGACGAACCGTTCCCCGGCCCGGACGCCGCGCCTCTCCCCGGCCCGAACGCCTCGACGTATGCCTCGATGGAGGCCCGCAACTCGTGCTTGGTCAGCGGGCGCCGGGTCCCCAGCAGGCACAGCGCCAGGTTCATCAGCCGCTCGGCCTTGGCAATGGCCATCGACGCCCTTTCTCGTTGGCTTTCGACCGTTGACCGTACCGCCCCGGGTAGCTGCGGCAAAAGCCGAGGGCCCATGCCGGTGCAGGCATGGGCCCTCGGGCCGGTCGGAGCGGGGCTCAGACGGCGATCAGGTCACAGACGAAGATCAGCGTCTCGCCCGGGGCGATGCGGCCGCCACCGGCGCCGCGGTCGCCGTAGGCCAGGTGCGGCGGGATGGTCAGCCGGCGGCGGCCGCCGACCTTCATGCCCTGCACACCCTGGTCCCAGCCGGCGATGACCTGGCCGGCGCCCAGCTGGAACTCCAGCGGGTTGCCGCGGTTCCAGCTGGCGTCGAACTCCTCGCCCGAGCTGAAGGAGACGCCGACGTAGTGGACCTTGACGAAGTCCCCGGCCTTGGCGACCGCCCCGTCGCCCTCCCACAGGTCGACGATCTGCAGCTCGGTGGGAGCCTCGCCCTCAGGGAAGTCGATCTCGGGCTTGTCGATGTTCACGAATGTGCTCCTACGAACGAATCTTTACGATTACCGCGACAGTCTTGCAGATACCGGTCGGCAGCTACGGGTCAGACCGTGCCGACGATGTCGATGGAGAAGACCAGGGTGTTCTTCGCCAGCTCGCTGGTCGGCTGACCGCCGTACGCCAGCTTCGGCGGGATCACGACCAGCACCCGGTCACCGACGTGCTTGCCGACCAGCGCCTGGTCCCAGCCCTTGACGACGCTGCCGTTGCCGATCTGGAAGGCCGTGGCACCCGCGTGCTTGTAGGAGGAGTCGAACATCTTGCCGTCCTCCCACTTCACGCCGGTGTACTGCGCGACGAGCCCCTGGCCGGCCTTGACCTCCGGGCCCTTGCCCTTGATCAGCACCTGCTGCTTGAGCTCACCGGGAGCCTTCTCGCCCTTGGGGATGGTGATCTCGGCGGGCTTGTCGCCCTCCGCCTTCACCTGAGGCATGCCGTCCTCGACGGCGGCCTGCTCGCCCTCGGCCTTGGCCTTCTTGTCGACCTTCTTGGCGCCGAGCACGTCGACGACCCAGACCAGGCCGTCCTGCGGGGTGATGCCCGACTGCGGGTTGAGGCCCTCACCGATCAGCGCCTTGGCCGTGCCCTCCACGGAGACCCGGCTGCCGGCCTTCTGACCCACCAGCGCCTCCATCACCTTCGGCGGCACCTCCTGCTGGGTGGGCTGGTCGGAGAGCTCGGTGACGACCTGGCGGCGCGGCGCCTTGGGGTCCACACCGGGCACCGGCGTCCAGCTGCTGCCCAGCGCCTGGCCCTTCATCGTCTGGGCCGCCCAGTCCAGGCGCAGCAGGTCGCCCTTCTTCACGGCGTCGCCCTTGCCCTCGATGACGGTCTTGGTGACGACCTCGTCGGCGGGCTTGGCGTCCTTGGGGGCGGAGATCTTGGGCTGCTCCCCCGACTTGCCCTCCACCTTGACGACCGCGGCCTTGGAGGACCCCTTGCCGTCCTCGGACCCACAGGCGGCAGTGAACAGCAGGATGGGCACGGTCAGCGCCGCGGCCGCAGCACGACGGGTGTTCTTCGTGAAGTTCATCGATCCAACTCGGGCTCGGGGGTGAGTGGGCAATGCCCGTCACTCTACGACCTGTCCCCCCGCTGATTTCCAGCCGCAACACAGCCCGGCACACAGCAATGTGCCGGGAGCCTTCCGCTCCCGGCACATCACAGCGTCACCGGAGGGTCACATTCCGGCGATCAGTTTCTCCACCCGGTCGTCCACGGAACGGAACGGGTCCTTGCACAACACCGTGCGCTGCGCCTGGTCGTTGAGCTTGAGATGCACCCAGTCGACGGTGAAGTCGCGCCGCTGTTCCTGAGCACGGCGGATGAAATCGCCGCGCAGCCGCGCGCGGGTGGTCTGCGGCGGCACCGACTTGCCCTCGAAGATCTTCAGATCGTTGCAGATCCTCGCCGCCTGCCCCTTGCGCTCCAAGAGGTAGTACAGCCCGCGGCGGCGGTGGATGTCGTGGTAGGCGAGATCTATCTGGGCGACCCGGGGGTGCGACATGGTGATGTTGTTCTTCGCCCGGTAGCGCTCGATGAGCTGGTACTTCATCACCCAGTCGATCTCGGTGGAGATCTTGTCCAGGTCCTCGGTACGGATCGACTCCAGCGTGCGGCCCCACAGCTCCAGGACCTGCTCGACCGTGCCCGTACGGATACCGCGGCGCTCGCAGAAGTCCACGGCCTTCTCGTAGTACTCCTGCTGCACCTCCAGCGCCGAGGCCTCCCTGCCGGACGCCAGGCGCACCTTGCGCTGCCCGGTGATGTCGTGGCTGACCTCGCGGATGGCCCGGATGGGGTTCTCCAGCGTCAGGTCCCGCATGACCGTGCCCGCCTCGATCATGCGCAGCACGAGGTCGGTGGCGCCGACCTTGAGCAGCATGGTCGTCTCGGACATGTTGGAGTCGCCCACGATGACGTGCAGCCGGCGGTAGCGCTCGGCGTCCGCGTGCGGCTCGTCGCGGGTGTTGATGATCGGGCGCGAGCGGGTGGTCGCCGAGGAGACGCCCTCCCAGATGTGCTCGGCCCGCTGGCTGACGCAGTAGACCGCGCCGCGCGGGGTCTGCAACACCTTGCCCGCACCGCACAGCAACTGCCGGGTGACCAGGAACGGAATGAGAATGTCCGCTAGCCGGGAGAACTCCCCGTGGCGGGCGACGAGATAGTTCTCGTGGCAACCATAGGAGTTCCCCGCAGAATCGGTGTTGTTCTTGAAGAGATAGACGTCGCCCGCGATTCCCTCCTCGTGCAGGCGGCGTTCGGCGTCGACGAGCAGGCCTTCGAGAATGCGCTCGCCCGCTTTGTCGTGGGTGACCAGTTCGGTCACGTTGTCGCACTCGGGAGTTGCGTATTCCGGGTGCGAACCCACGTCCAAGTACAGGCGGGCGCCGTTCCGCAGAAAGACATTGCTGCTGCGGCCCCATGACACGACACGGCGGAAGAGGTACCGCGCCACTTCGTCAGGAGACAGTCGGCGCTGTCCCCTGAACGTGCACGTGACGCCGTACTCGTTCTCCAGCCCGAAAATGCGGCGGTCCATGACTGAACATTACGCCTGATGGCCTGCTCTGAAACCGGGTTCGGCGGCCCCGTTTCGATCATTTTCCGCCGCGCCCTTGGTCATCACCGCTCCCGGCGCACTCACCGGAAGGGGCGTCAGGAAGCGCCGGGCCGCCAGAAGTACGAGCAGCGCCGCGATCCCGGCGGCGCCCGCGACGGCGAAACCCGCCCCCGGACCACCGGATTCCACCGCCGGGCCCTCCACGGTCATGCCCACCGCCGAGCCGACGCCGAAGGTCGTCACCAGCCACGAGAAGGCCTCCGTGACCGTGCCCTCGGGCGCGTGCCGGTCCACCACCACGAACGCACAGGCGAGCGAGGGCGCCAGGAAGATGCCCGCGACTCCGTTCAGCGCCGTCATGGCCGCCACCCCCGGCGCCAGTGCCAGCGGCAGATACCCCAGCGCCAGCAGGGCCACCAGCAGCCGCAGCCGGTTTTCCGGCTGCCCCGGCCACTGCCGCGCCCCGTAGACCGCGCCGCCCAGCAGCGCGCCGAAGGAGAAGGCGGAGAGCAGATAACTGGAGACCAGACCGCCGCCGTGCTCGTCCGCGTAGGCGACCGCGGCCACCGCGATCGCGCCCTGCGCGAGGCCGACGAAGAAGAACGTGCCGATGAGCACCAGCATCCCCGAGGAGCGCAGCGCGCCCAGCCAGTGTGCCTGGCGCGGCGCGCTGCGCCAGCGCCGCGACGGCCCGGAGAGCACCACGGACAGCGCGCCGAGCACCCCGACGACGTTGATCACCAGCAGCGCGGCCCGCTCCGACCACGCGGCCACCGTCAGCGTGACCAGTAGCGGGCCGACCGTGAACATCACTTCCTGGGCCACCGCGTCCAGCGCGTAGGCGGCGTGCACCCGGTCCGCGCGCCCCAGTACGCCCGGCCACAGCGCGCGCAGCCCGCCCTCCAGCGGCGGGGTGAAGAGCCCGGCGATCACCACCGCCACGTACGCCAGAGGCAGCGGGTCCAGCCCGGTGACGGCCAGCAGCAGCATGCCCAGCGCCGAGACCACCGAGGCGGGCAGCATCACCCGCGGCTGTCCGTACAGGTCCACGGCCCGGCCCAGCAGCGGCTGCCCGATGGCGTTGCTGATGCCGTAGACGGCCGAGAGCGCCCCGGCCAGGGCGTAACTCCCGCCCTGGGAGCGGGCGAAGAGCACCACCGCCAGCGGGCCGACCGCGTTCGGCAGCCGGCCCAGCAGGGTCCCGGCCAGCAGCCGGGCCGCATGGCGCGTTCTGAGCAGGTCTATGTATCCCCCGGCCATCGCGGCCCCTCCGTCCCCTCCCGGCGTCACCGGGAAGTGTTACGTATAACGTGCGCCGTTATACGTACCATGGCCGCAGCCCCCGGGTCCATGGCCCGGCGGCGGGCGGCGCACAGCCGCAGCCCAAGAACCCAGACGCCGGCACACGAGGAGTACGGACCAAGGTGACGCCCCACGAGGTCCCGGCGCCGCAGCCCGCCGCGGCGCCCGCCACCGCCCGCGCGACCAGCCGGGACGTCGCCCGCGCCGCCGGCGTCTCGCAGGCCGCCGTCTCACTGGTCCTGCGCGACAAGTGGAGCGGGCGGGTCTCCCCCGCGAAGGCCGAGGCCGTCCGCGCCGCCGCCCGCGAGCTGGGCTACCGCCCCAACCTCGCGGCGCGCAATCTGCGCCTGGGCCGCACCCGTACGGCGCTGCTCGTCGTCCCGGCCCTGACCAACGAGTTCTTCGCCCGGGTCTACACCGGAGCCGCCCGCGCCGCCGCCGAGCGCGACTTCGGCGTGGTGGTCTACCCCTCCCCCGACGGCACCGGCCCCGCCCGCGACCCGTTCGACTCCGCGCGCGCCTCACTGGACGGCGTGATCGCCTCGTCCATGGCGGCCGGTGCGCTCTCGGCCGTGCGCGGCGGGGACCTGCCGCTGGTCATGCTGGACAGCGACCCCGAGGACGGCCAGGCGGCGGCGACCGTCAACCTCGATATCGCGGACGGCTTCGGGCAGGTGACCGGCCATCTGCTGGCCCTGGGCCACCGCCGCATCACCCACCTCGCGGCAGCCGTGGACGCCTGGACCTTCCGTGCACGGGCCCGCACGGTGGCCCGCGCGATCGGCCAGGCCCCCGGCACCGTCCTGCGCACCGAGCCCGCCGCGCTCACCGTCCAGGCGGGGCTGCGCGCCGCCCACGCCGCGCTGACCGCCCCCGGACCGCGCCCCACCGCGCTGCTGTGCGACGACGACATCCTGGCGGCCGGGGCCTGCAAGGCCGCGCGGCGCCTGGGCCTGCGGGTGCCCGAGGACGTCTCCGTGACCGGCTTCGACGACCTGGCGCTGTCCGTGGCCATCGACCCGGAGCTGACGACCGTACGCCTGCCCGCCGAGCACGTCGGCGAGGCCGGCATGCGCGCCCTGATGCACACCCTGGACGGCGCCCCGCCCGCCCCCACCACGCTCCCGGTGGAACTGGTCGTCCGCGGCTCCACCGCACCGCCGCCGCACTGAGCGCACAACGCCGTGCGCCCCGGCGGGAGTTGACCCACCGGGGCGCACGGCGCACAGAGCCGAGGAGCGGCCGGGCTAGTCCTCGGAGTCGGAGCCGGACTCGGAGTCCGTGGAACCCGCGCCCGTCTCCTTGGAGTCCGCCGCACTCTCCTGCGCCGGGCCGTTCTCCTCCAGCAGGCGGGAGAGCTGACGGCCCAGTACGCGCTTGAACTTGCGCTGCTGGGGGCGCGTACGGTCCAGGACCGCGACCTCCAGCTGCTCGGCGGTCAGCGTGCGCTCCCCGCCGTTGTTGTCGCGCGAGAGCGACTCCACGGCGAGCTTGAGCACCTCGCCGAGGGTCATGCCGTCCCGGTGGTGCTGGTCGAGATAGCTGCTGATCTGGTCGGCGTTGCCGCCGATGGCGACCGAACCGTGCTCGTCCACGATCGAGCCGTCGTGCGGCAGCCGGTAGATCTGGTCGTCCTCGGGGGCGCTGCCGACCTCGGCGACGATCAGCTCGACCTCGTAGGGCTTCTCGGCCGCGCTGGAGAAGATCCCGCCCAGCGTCTGCGCGTAGACGTTGGCCAGGCCGCGCGCGGTCACATCGTCGCGGTCGTAGGTGTAGCCCCGCAGATCGGCATAGCGCACACCGCCGATCCGCAGATTCTCGAACTCGTTGTATTTGCCGACCGCCGCGAAGGCGATGCGGTCATAGATCTCGCTGACCTTGTGCAGGGCGCGGGAGGGATTCTCGGCGACGAACGCAACGCCGTCGGTGTACTGCAGTACCACGACGCTGCGGCCGCGCGCGATGCCCTTGCGGGCGTACTCGGCACGGTCGGCCATGGCCTGCTGGGGTGAGACATAAAACGGCGTCGACACCGGTTATCCGTCCCTTTCTGTCAGTGGCTCGCTCGCTGGCGAAAGCATTCCGGATCATCCGTCCCGTCAGAGCAGCGCGGCGCGCGGGCCGTCGGGCTCTTCCAGCCGGCGCTCGTGGACGGCACGGGCGATCTCCGACACCTCGGCCTCGGTGAGCTTCCTGAAGCCGTCCTCGGTGATCACCAGGACGAGCGGGAAGATCTTCCGGCCCAGGTCGGGCCCGCCGGTCGCCGAGTCGTCGTCGGCCGCGTCGTAGAGCGACTGGACCACGGCGGTGGCGGCCTGCTGCTCACTGAAGTCGTCGCGGTAGAGCTTCTTCAGGGCGCCGCGCGCGAAGACCGAACCGGAGCCGGTGGCGGAGTAGCCGTGCTCCTCCGAACGCCCGCCGGTCACGTCGTAGGAGAAGATACGGCCCTTTTGGCGGTCGACGTCCCAGCCGGCGAACAGCGGCACCACGGCCAGCCCCTGCATCGCCATTCCGAGATTGCTGCGAATCATCGTCGAGAGGCGATTCGCCTTGCCCTCCAGGGAGAGTTGGGCACCTTCGACCTTCTCGAAGTGCTCCAGCTCCAGCTGGAAGAGCTTGACCATCTCGATCGCGAGCCCGGCCGTGCCGGCGATGCCGACAGCGGAGTACTCATCGGCCGGGAAGACCTTCTCGATATCGCGCTGCGCGATGACATTGCCCATCGTCGCCCGCCGGTCACCGGCGAGCACCACACCCCCGGGGAAGGATAGCGCCACGATCGTGGTGGGGGGGGGGGGGGGGGCGGCCC
>NZ_JBSIBZ010000008.1:0-155859 GCF_058245575.1 Streptomyces sp. UF-297
CGTTGCGGGCGGCGCTGGCAGCGGCCGAGCCGGACCGGCCCGCCGCCTCGGACGCGCTCGCCGCCTGGCTGGCCGCGGCCGCAGCGGTACGGGCACCCGCCGCCGCGTTACGGGCCTGCTCGGCTGCCTTGCGCGCCGCCGCGGCCTGACCCGCGTCCGACATCGCGGCATTCGCCGCCTGGTAGGCGCGGGACGCCGCCTGGCCCGCGGCGGCAGCGGCCGCAGCGGCGTTCGAGGCGGCGCGCGAGGCCGTACGGGCAGCGGCCACCGCATTGTTGGAGGCGCGGATCGCGGTACGGGCCGCGGCTGCCGCGCCCTCGGCGGCGCGGGCCGCCTTCGTGGCGAACCGGCCGGCCTTGTCCGCGTCCGACTTCGCCGCGGCGGTCTCCCGCGCCGCCTCCTCGGCGGCCTTCTTGGCGTTCGCCGCGGCCTTGTCGGCCACCGCGGAGGCCTCCAGCGCCGCGTCGGTCTCCGCCTTGGCCTTCTTGCCCGCCGCGGTGGCGACCTGGGCCAGCTGCGTGACCGTCATCGTCTCCTGGTCACGCGCGCGGGCCAGCTCCTGGCCGCGCTCCAGGAATTCGGCCAGATCGCCCGCGTCCCCGTTCAGGGCGCGCTCGCCGGCCTGCTTCACATTGGGGCCACCGGAGTTCATGACACTCAGTACTTCGTACCGGTTGTCCTCGACGGTGGCCTTGTCCAGTCCCTCCTCAAGGAACTTGTCCAGGACCTCGGGCTTGCCGTCGTCCAGGGCGCGCTGGCCCTCACGGTTGACGGCCTTGCCGCCCGCGTTCATCGCCCGCAGGACGGCGAATCGCCGGTCGTCCTGCAGCGGCTTCTCGTATCCGTCCTTGATGAACTTCAGGACGTCCTCGTCGGAACCCGACAGGGCCTTGTCGGACGCGTCCGCGACGCCCTTTCCGGCGTCCGCCATCGTCTTGAGGATGGTGTAGCGGGCGTCCTCGACCTGGGCCCGGTACAGGGCGCCCCCGAGGAACTTGTTCATATCGGCGGCGGAGCCCGTCAGGGCCTTGGCGGCCTCGCGCTTGGCCGCCGTACCGCCGGTCTTCCACGCCTGAACGGCCTGGCTGCGGGCGTTCTCCGGAAGCGCGTCCTCGCCGGTCTGGGCCGGCAGCGCGTGGGCCACGGTCGTACCGAGAATCACCGCTGCCGTGGTTATCGCGGTGAGGGCGGTGCATCTCTTGGACAGATGTCGCGAACGCCGCGACATACTTGACGGTTTCATGTCAGGCACTTCCCTGCTGGAAACCTCACGCTCACGCGGCGTGAGGTGTGGTCATGAGTCCGGCAAGCATGATCACACGCATAAATCGAAGGTAAGGGGGACTTAAAGGCACCTGCGGACATACGGCCCTCATTGCCCGGGCAGCCGCCAAATTCCTCAATTCCCTTGCCGTGCAGGTCAGTTGAATACATGGAGTCGAAGACTCGGAAATGACGGAATGTCAAATTCCGCTAAAGATGACACTTCCATAACGGCCCATCACGGTTGAGACCGGCCGAGGTTGAGTGATAGTCATTCCAACGGGGCAAAGTTGCCTCATTCAGGCTCTTCACCAAGCGAAACGCGAGTCACCGATGCGGAAGTCCTCACGCCTGCTGGCCGTCGGCCTGGCCGGCAGCACTGTTCTGCTCACGGGATTGGCCGGTGCGGCGAATGCCGACGCCCCCCGTACCACCCAGGCCGCGGACGCAGCCCCGGCGGACGGACAACCCCCCATCGCCGTCGAGGACTTCGCGTACCCGAACGCGGACAAGATCCTCAAGGAGAAGAACCTGAAGCTCATCCGCGGGGACGGTCACATAGTCCTCGCCGAGTGCGGCAGCGAGCCCAACCTCCTGAAGTTCATCGCGCGCGACCGCCCGGACTTCTGCTTCAAGGTCACCGGGGACAGCGGCTACCTCTCCCTGGAGGTGCCTTCGGTCGGTGGCGTACAGAGCAACGACTACAAGGCCACGGTCAACATGAAGGTCGCGGACACGGGCGAGAAGAAGTCCTTCGACATTCCCAAGAACAGCTGGAAGGGCATCGGCGAGAACGCCGACCCCGCCGGCCGTGAGCACATGCTGCTCGAAATCATCACCAGCAAGTAGCACAGGAACGAAGGACAGTAGAGATCGTGCTCGGCACACGTCCGCGCGTCACGTGGATCACAGGACTGGCCGCCACCACCGTCGCGGCCGGGCTGCTCACCGCAGTCCCGGCGAACGCCGTGGTGGGTGAGGCCGCCAAGGACGGGGCGCACCCGTTCACCGCACAGCTCGACATCGGCGACGGCAAGCGCAGTTGTACGGGGTCGCTGGTCGACGCGCAGTGGGTCCTGACCGCCGCCAGCTGCTTCGCCGACAGCCCCGTACAGGGCGCCAAGGTGTCCGCCGGGAAGCCGAAGTGGAAGACGACCGCGACCATCGGCCGCGACAACCTCTTCGGCAAGGGCGGCCAGGTGCGCGAGATCACCGAGCTCGCGCCGCGCGCCGACCGCGATCTGGTGATGGCACGGCTGTCCAAGCCGGTCGAGGACATCGCCCCGGTGGCCGTCGCCGCCACCGCGCCCGACGCCGCGTCGGTGCTGCGGGTGGCCGGTTACGGCCGTACCAAGGACGCCTGGGTCCCCGGCCGGCTGCACACCGGCGCGTTCGCCGTGGACGCCGTCTCGGCGACCACGGTGGCCATGACCGGCAAGGACGGCGCGAGCATCTGCAAGGGCGACACCGGCGGCCCGGCCCTGCGCGCGGCGAAGGACGGCGGCTACGAGCTGGCCGCCGTCAACAGCGCCTCGTGGCAGGGCGGTTGCCTCGGCACGGACGAGACGCGCACCGGCGCCGTCTCCACCCGCGTCGACGACGTGCACGGCTGGATCCAGCAGGTCCGGCTGTCGGCGCTGTCCTCCCGCGTCACCGACGTCGTCACCGCCGCCGACTTCAACGGCGACGGGCGCCCGGACGTGGCCGCCGTGCTCGACGACCACAACCTGCACGTCTTCTACTCCGGAGCCAACGGCACGCTGGAGTACGGCCGTGAGCTGTGGAAGCACGACGGCAGCTGGGGCCGCAAGCGCGCCATGGCCGCCGGTGACTTCAACGGCGACGGCCTGGCCGACATCGCCGCCGTCAATCTCGACGGCAACCTCGACCTGTACCCGGGCACGAAGAGCGGGAAGCTGGGCTCCCCGCGCTCGATGTGGCGCGACACCTCCTGGAAGACCATTACGCGCTTCGCCCGCTACAAGGCCGACGACTCGGGCCGCGACGGCCTGGTGGCCATCTGGGGCGACGGGTCGCTGTACGCCTACACCACCAACGGCGACGGCGTGCTGTCCGGCTTCAAGCGCCAGGTGTGGCACGACAAGACCTGGTCCAAGAAGCACCTCACCACCGCCGACTTCAACGGCGACGGCCGCGAGGACATCGCCGCCGTCTCCAACACCGGCGGTCTGGGCCTGTACACCGGCAACGCCAAGGGCACGTTCGGGTACGGCAAGGCGATGTGGCCCGACGAGACCTGGGGCAGCTTCCGGGCCGTACTGGGCGGCGACTTCGACGGTGACGGCAAGGCCGACATCGCCGCGATCAACAGCGCCGGGAATCTCTACCTCTACCCCGGCGACGGCAAGGGGTCCCTCGGCACCCGCGTCGCCATGTGGCCCAAGCCCTGACGGACCGCATGCACCGCCACCCGGCCCCCGCCTCCTCCCGGAGAGCGGGGGCCGACCTCATCTGCCGTGTTGCGGCGTTCAGTTGAGGGCCGGATGCCGCCTACCCGTTGGGGTGCGGGACGAGCGTGTGTTCCTGGCCCAGGGAGCGGGTGGTGGTGTCGGCGTTCAGGGCGAGCTTCCCGTCCGACCAGCGCACGACGAGGTCGTTGCTGCGGGCGCCGCCGCCGAAGGCGCCCGCGGCGGTCATGGCGGCGGTGCGCCAGGGGGAGCCCGGCGCGCGGAGCTGGTGTTCGGCCTTGAGGCCGTTGGCGGCGAGGTCCTCGTAGGCGGAGACCTCTCCGTCGTTCCAGCGCACGATCAGGTCCTGGGAGGAGGAGGTGGCGCTGAAGTCGCCGGCGACGATGTCCCGGGCGTAGGGCCAGGTCCGGTTGGCGGCGGTCAGCTGCTTCTCCGTGTGCAGGCCCTTGGCGTCGATGTCGGTGTAGAGGGTGACCTCGCCGTCGGACCAGCGGACCACCAGGTCATCGCTGCGGGTGCCGCCGTCGAAGCGTCCCGCGGTCATGCCGACGGCGTGCTTCCACAGGGCGTTGGGCGCCTTGAGCTGGATCTCGTTGCGGAGCTTGTTCTGCTCGTTGACGTCCTTGTAGAGGGTCAGCTCACCGTCGGACCACCGTACGAGGAGGTCGTCGGTGTCCTCGCCGGCGAAGTTCCCGGCGGTGACGGCCTGAGCGTGCTTCCAGGTGTCGTTGCCCGCGACGAGCTGGATGTCCTTGCCCAGCCCGTACGTCCCGTTGCCGGGGTAGAGGGAGACCTCGCCGTCGGACCAGCGCACGATCAGGTCGCTGGTGCCGTTGCGCACCGAGGAGGAGTGGAAGCGGCCGGCGGCCAGCTGCTTGGTGTGCTGCCACATCGTGGCGTCGCCCAGGGGGTTGCCCGCGTCGGGGGCCTTGTCGTTGACCGCCTGGTCGTAGAGCCGGAAGACATCCTCGTCGAACTGTGAGGTGTAGGAGGTGTGGTCGTAGAGTCCGCCGGTCTTGTAGCCGCCGATGACACCGACGAGATTGCCGCGCGCGCCGTCGAAGTTCTCCAGGAACGGACCGCCGCTGACGCCGGAGCGGAATCCGTCGCACTTGATTTCCATGAACCGGCCCTGGAAGGCCGTGGTGGTGTTGGTGCACCGCAGCGGGGTCTTCTGGCCGCCGGGATAGCCGACGATCGTCACGTCCTCGCGCGAGAGATCCGCGGAGCGCACCGCGGTGAGTTCGTTGCCACGCCCTGTGGCGTCCTCCAGGAGCTGTCCCTGGGAATTGGGGCCGACGCGCAGAAAGGCGAAGTCCACGTCGTCGTTGGGGGTCCGCTGGAGATAGCGGCCGTCGATCCAGACCTTGCCCGGCTTCAGCGGGAAGATCCCGTACGGGGTCTCGCCCGCCTCACCGGCCTTGGTGGCTCCGGCGCGGTAGCCGGGGACGAAGGCGACGTCGCGCAGCGGCTTGTCGCCCTTGAGGCAGTGCGCGGCCGTGATGACCAGGCTCTTGGTCGGCGAGGTGACGGAACTGGCGCTGCAGAACTGGTGGGAGGTGGCCGTGCCGTCGTCGTTGCGGAAGAGGAAGA
The DNA here is from genome assembly GCF_058245575.1 of Streptomyces sp. UF-297. NCBI lineage: Bacteria > Bacillati > Actinomycetota > Actinomycetes > Kitasatosporales > Streptomycetaceae > Streptomyces > Streptomyces sp. UF-297. The sequence goes on from NZ_JBSIBZ010000008.1 coordinate 5,286, forward strand.
CGCCGACGGTGGCGATGCCGTCGCCCGCCGGGCGGGTCGGCTCCTGCAGCGAGCGCTTGCGGCGCGCGCCCGGTGCCGCCTGCTCGGGTGCCGAATCCGCGGGAACGGCCTCGCGGATGCGCTCCGGCGTCCAATAGCGCTCCGTTTCCCGCGCCTGCTGGATGTCCTGCCGCGTCACACCCGGTGAGGGCTTCGGCTCCTTTTCGCCGGGGGCGGCGATCGCCGGTGTGGACAGTACGAAGGAGGCGCCTATCGCCAGGGTGGCGGCGCGCGTCCATGGTGCTCGTCTCATGACAACTTCCCTGAGTGGGCGTAATGGAAAAGAGGGGAGAGGGAGAAGGCGCAGGTGGCCCGAACCCGAACGGTCCGGCCCGCCGTCGTATCGACGGCGGGCCGGACCAAAGAACCGCTGAGGGTCAGCCGACGAGCTTGATCTCGTTGTGCAGCCCTGCGGCGTCCACGCCCGGGAAGAGGCGGAGCGAGCCGTCCTCCCAGCGCACCAGGACGTCGTTGGGCCGGTCGTTGGCGACAAAGGCGCCGGTGGTGACCACGGTCGCCTGCTGCCAGGGGGACTTGGCCGGACGGATCTGCTTCTCGCCGTGGAATCCGGCGGCGTCCACGCCCGGGTAGATGGTGGTCTCACCGTCGACCCAGCGCACCAGCAGGTCCGCGGTCTTCTTGCCGGTGAATTCACCGGCGCTGATCTGGGTGGCGTATCCCCAGGTCTTGTTCGCCTTCATCAGCGTCTTCTCGCCGCGCAGGGCGTTGGTGTTCAGGTCGGTGTAGAGCGAGACCTCGCCGTCGACCCAGGTCACCAGCAGGTCGTCGCGCTGGGCGTTGCCCGTGAACCGGCCCGCGGTGATCTGCTTGGCGTAGCCCCACGTCTTGTTCTTGGCCGCGGCGAGCTTCTTCTCCCCGTGGAAGCCCTTCTCGTCCACGTGGGTGTACTGCGTCAGCTCGCCGTCGCTCCAGCGCACCACCAGGCCGTCCGAGCCGCCGCCGAAGCTCGCGCCCGTCATCAGCGTGGCGTGCTTCCAGACGCTGCCCGCGGCCGCGAGGCGGTACTCACCGGAGAAGGGGTGCGCGGCGTCCTTGTCGTCCGCGCCGCGGTAGAGGGTGACCTCACCGTCGATCCACTTCACGATCATGTCCATGTGCCGGGTGCCGCCGGCCGAGCCGCCGGTGTAGTACCCGGAGGCGATCAGCTCCGCGTACTTCCACGGCGCCCCGGCGAAGACCGCACGGTAGCGGATCTTCTGCACCCAGTCGCCGACGTTGTCCACGCGGGTGTCGACCGCGCCGCGGCGCTTCTCGTTCGCGTCCGCGCCCAGGCAACCGCCCTGCCAGGAAGCGCTGTTGACGCCGACCAGCTCGACCTTGCCGCCCGCCTCGCGCAGGGCCGGGCCGCCGGTGTCGCCCTTGCAGACGACGGCGTCCGCGTCCTTGCCGCTGATGCCGAGGGAGCCGTCCTGGACGGAGTCGACGGTGAACGCCGCGCCGCGCAGCTTGTCGGGGACCCACTCGGTCTTGGTACGGCCGTAGCCGGCCACCGTCAGCGTCTCGCCCACGGCCGGCGCCGCCGTGGCGATCGCCACCGGGGTGACGCCGCTGACGGGCTTGGCGAGCTTGGCCATGACCAGGTCGCGGCCCTCGTACGGCACCAGCTCGGTGACGTCGGCCACGGTGCCGGCCGCGGTGTTGAGATCCGTACGGCCGATCGTCGCCGTGGTCTTCAGCTTCGGCGCACCCGCGGCAATCCTGAATCCCTGCGCGGGCTGGTCCGCGAAACAGCTGGCGGCGGTCAGCAGCCACTGCTTGTCCACCAGCGCGCCCGAGCAACCGCGCTTGCCGTCGCCGATGTTCAGCTTCGCGGTGAACGCGTACGACCCGTCCTTCACCGCACCGCCCTCGACGGCGGATGCCGGAGAAGCGGCGGTCAGCGCACCGGCCGCCACGGAAACGGCCAGAAGCCCGGTCATCCACGCAGCGCGCGGACGTCTGCTTATCACGTTCTGAATTCCTAACTCACAGTGAGAATCATGCGATTCGGACACTTGCCGTCCGGGGGGTCGCTGAATGAATCGGCGCTCGGCCATCGCGCCCCGCTCGATACGGAATCGACGATTCCGCATACCCCTGGCGCGATTTGCCCTCCCCTACGCGCAATGAGAGGAACCAATCACATGGATTGCGCCACAGGGGATACGAATCGTCAGTAATCAGCCACACCCGCACGGCACCGTTCAACGGCGCCGAACCCTCACGACACGGAAATGGCCATGACATGAAGGGACCTGAATGGCTCTGCGCGCATCTGTACGGTTTCGTCGAGGATGGCTGAAAATCCCCCCTGCCAAAGGCCGAGCTGTCCGGAGTTGAGCCAACTTGTCACGGAAGCGACATCAGACCGTAATGGACATGCACGGCAGCGCGTTGGCGTGTTTCCATCCCCCTTTCGCATCAGAAGGGTTGCCGAGAACACCATGCACAAGAGCCACACCGCCTCCGCAGGCATACGGAAGGTCTTCCGTCGCGGGGTGGTGACCGCTACCGCAGTGGCCGTGGCGGCCGGTATCTCCGCGCCGGTCACCGCTTTCGCCGCACCGTCGAAGGCGGCGGCCGGCATCTCTGCCACCGATCACGCGCGAGTCGGCACCACGGACGACCAGGAGGCGCGCCGCCTCGAATACCTGCGGGAGATCGAGAAGGCCAATGCCGAGCGCCAGGCCCAGTCGGAGAAGTCTCAGGCCCTTCGCACCGTGGGTATTCCCATCACCCCGGAGCTGTTGGCTCTCGGCGACGAGGAGTTCATCCGCGCGGTCATGAAGCACTCCGCTGCCGGGCCGGAGGTCAAGGCGGAGGCTGAACGAGCGCTGGCGGGGGACCGGGACGCCTGGCGGGAGTTCATCGCCAACGGCGTCCGTACGGCCAACAGGCGCGACGTACTCAACGAGGTCAAAGAGGTCCAGGACAAACTCCGCGAGGAGGAGCGGCGCCGTCAGGAGATCCCCGCGCGCAAGCTCGCCGCGGCGCTGTTCGGGATCGTTCCCACCGAGGCCATGCTCGACCTCGGCGACGACACGTTCATCCGCGAACTGCTGCGTCTGACCCCCGACGACCCCCAGAAGGCCGAGCTCCTCGCCGCCGCGCGGCAGGCGGTGAACAGCCAGGACCCGGCGGACTGGAAGCAGTTCATCCACACCGGCGCCGACCAGGCCTACAAGCGCGATTTCGACCTCTTCATGAAGAAGAACGACGATGCCAACCGCGAGCAGGTCCGGCGCCCCCAGACCGCGGCGCAGGAGAGCGGGATGAACCGCTAGCCGGTCGCCGAGGCGCAGAAGGCGCTGGGCGGCAAGCACCGCTTCGGCGCCGAGAAGGAATTCAGCCAGGACGCCACGTGGAGGATCTCCGGGCCGCTCGCGCGCTGATTCCCGCTGCGCCGGGGTGAGTTGCGCGACGGATACGGCGATGCCCCGCCGGAGGATCCTCCGGCGGGGCATCTGCCTTACGGTCAGCGGTTGTTGGTGGTCAGGTTTCCCTCGGCGAGTTTCCATTCGCGGTGGAGAGCGCCGAGGGGGATGCGCTTTTCGAAGAGGGGGGTGCCGAAGATGGAGAGGTGGGCCTTGAGGGTGCCGGTGAGGTCGAGGCCGCCGAAGGCCTTCCAGGAGGCGGTGGCGGAGGCCTTGCCGTCGGTGGCCGCGGTGGCCTCGGCGGTGGCCTCGCCCCTGAGGTAGGGGGCGATGTCGGCGCTGACGCCGGCCATGCCGTACAGGCCGATGCCCGCCTCGGCGCCGAGGGTGGCCTTCGCCTTTCCGGCGGCCGTGGCGGTGGCGCGTACCGGGGTCGAGTGCAGGGTGGAGGTGTTGAGCGGGGTCCAGCCCTTGGCCCAGGAGTAGCTGCCGCCGACGCGGAAGCCGCCCTTGAGGTCCTGGCGGATGTCGACGCTGATCTTGCCGTCGGCCTCCACCGCCAGGTAGCAGGTCAGGTCGAGGTTGACGACGACCGGGACCGGGCCGACCTGGATGACCGGGTCGGCGTGCAGCTTGGCGAACGGCAGGCGCAGCGGCTTGCCGTCGGTGGAGGCGGCTGCCTGGCCCTTGAGCTGCCACTGCGAGGACCAGTCGCCGGACAGCGCGATGCGCGCGCCGCTGGGTGCGGCCGCGTCCTTGGAGCCGCCCTGCGAGCCGGTGCCGTTGTAGGAGAACTCGACCTGCGGGGAGAGCTGTACGAAGCCGGAGACCGAGGCCCCGGCGGAGGCCGGGGCGTCCTTGGCGGTGGCGATGGCGGTGCCGACGTCCAGGCGCAGGCTGCCCAGCGGGAGCTCGGCGCCGTGCGGTCCCACACGGGGCGCGCCGTTCTTGGCCCAGGACAGCTTGACGCCCTTGACCAGCGGATCGACTTGTACGGAGGCCGGGTCGACCGGGACCTTGCCGTCGGCCTTGTCGTCGCCCAGCAGGGCGCTGAGCGTGGCCGGGGCGGTGTTGACCTCGGTGCCCTTGCCCGACTTGCCCAGCACCTGGGTGACCTTGGCCAGTACGCCGTTGGGCGCACCGGGAGCGGGCGCGCTGGCGATGACATCGCCCACGGCCACGGAGGAGTTGGGCGAGGGAGAGGGGGCGGGAGGAGCGGGAGGGGTCGGAGTGATGTCCTTCGGGACGTCCCTCGGGGCGTCCTTCGGGGCGTCCTTCGGGGATCTCTCCGGCGTGGCCTTCGGGGCGGGGACCGTCGGGGCGGGTTTCGGGGCGGCGTGGGCCGGGCCCGTGATGACGGCGCGGCCGCTGCGGCGGTCATAGGAGGCCACGCGCAGGGAGGACTTGTGGGCCTGCGGGGCGGATCCGCCCGCCGGGCGGACGACGGCGGTGGGGATGGCCGCGGCGGGAGCACCGGTGACCGGGAGGCTCCGGGGGCTGCCGGAGGAGGCCCCGCCGGACGGGACCTCCCTGCCCGAACCGCCCTTGCCGTCCGTGCTGTCGGCGTTCGCACCGTCGGAGCCCACGCGGGCCTCCGGAGCGGTGTGGTCACCGGCGGCCGCCGCTGCCGCGCCGGGGTGTTCGGTGTCGGTGGTACGGGTCGCCGAACACCCCGCGGTCAGCAGGGATATGGCGGCGAGTGCAGGTAAAACTGCTCGCTTGGCTGTCTTGCGCAAAGTCGGACCCTTGGGGACGTGCGGTGGGCTGCGCCACACGGCAACGGGACGGAGCACCGCGAGGGCTCACGGTGCTGATCAACGTGGTATCGACGTGATCATGCCATGCGTCAGCCGTTGTCCGCCCCCGTCCGCCTTCTCACATGTCCTGCGGGTACCAGCGCAGTTCGACCGTGTTGCCGTCCGGGTCCTGTACGTACAGCGACTCCGCCTCGCCGCGGGCGCCGTACCGCTTGCCGGGGCCGTCCAGGACCGTGAAGACGCCGGAGTCGACGACCTGCTGCCACTCCAGCGGCTCGACGACCAGACAGATGTGGTCGACATTGGACCCGCCGCGCTCGCCCTCGACGAGGTCGATGATCGTCACCGGGCTCACCCGGACCGAGGGGAAGGGGGCCTTGCCCGCCCGCCACTCCTCCACCCGGACCGGCTCCAGGCCCAGCGGGCCGCAGTAGAAGGCGAGGGCGCGCTCGGCGTCGGCGACGTTGAGGACGAGGTGGTCGAAGGCGATGACACGCATGGGAGTTCCTCCTGGACGATGGGCGGTTGTCGGGCGGAAGGCGTCCGCGTGGTCGGCGGCCCACTCGTGGAGCGTACGGGCCGGGGTCCCGGTGAGCTGCCGCACGGTGTCCAGCACCGGCTGCTCTACCTGCGCCATCTGCTCGTACGCGGCGAACAGGCCGTCGATGTCGGCACTTTGCCAGCCCTCGGCGAGCATGGCGGCGCGCAGTTCCTCCTGCGGGACCTCCTCGAAGCGCACCGGGCGGCCGATCGCCGCGCCGATGGTGCGTACCTGGTCGGTCTGGCTCAGCGCCTCGGGTCCGGTCAGTACGTACCGCTCGCCCACGTGCCCGTCCCGGGTCAGGGCGAGCACCGCGACCGCCGCGATGTCGCGTTCGTCGATCAGCACCCGGACCGCGTCGCCGAACGCCTCGCGCACGACGCCCTCGCGGACCTGCTCGGCCCACTGCAGCAGGGTCGCCGCGAAGCTGCCGCAGCGCAGGAACGTCCAGGGCACGCCGGACTCCTCGATGAGCCGCTCGATGCCGCTGTGGAACCGGTTGATCGGGTCGGCCTGTTCCTCCAGGCCGTCGTCGATCCCGGCGGAGGAGAGGTAGACCACCCGGCGGGGGCCGGCGGCGATCGCGTCGATGACGGCGGGGGCGTCGTCCAGGGTGAGGTAGGGCCAGACCAGGAAGACCGCGGTCACGCCCTCAAGGGCGGGGGTCAGGGTGTCGGGGGTGGTCAAGTCGCCCTGTACGACGTCGACTTCGGGCGGGAGGGCGGCGCGGGACGGGTCGCGGACGAAGGCGCGGACCGGATGGCCCGCCGCCACGAGTTGGTGGACGACGTGCCGTCCGACGTTTCCTGTCGCTCCGATCACCAGGGTCACGTCCGGTGCGGTCATGGAGGCCCCCTCCTTGGCGCGGCGCCCTGCGGGTGTGCGGTGCGCGGCCTTGCGTACGGCGTACTCTGGCGTACATCGTACGCACGCCGATATCCGGTGCAAGGGTTTTTCGGCACGGCCGAGGCGATCCGCTGGAGGGGTGTTCGTGAAACCGCGGGCCGGTGGGGGCTGGTCGCGCCCACGCGGCGGAGCCGCATGCCGGCACAGCCCCGCGCCCCTTACGGGGCCCGGAAGCGCACCGGACGTCGACCGTGCCCGCCGAAAAGAGGAGGACCCGCCATGGCCGCGAACGGCGACCGGCAGAGCGAGATCATTTGGATGCGGCCGCAGCGCGGCAAGCGGGCCGCGCAGGTGCAGTTGGACCGTGAGGGCATCACGGCGGCGGCGCTCGCGGTGGCGGACGCCGAGGGGGTGGCGGCGGTCACCATGCGGCGCGTCGCCGAGCGGCTGGGATGCGGCACGATGTCGCTGTACCGGCACGTGCACACCAAGGACGAACTGCTCGACCTCATGGTCGACGCGGTGACGGGCGAGGGGGAGCGGCCCGAGCGGCCCTCGGGCGACTGGCGGGCCGATCTGGCCGGGCTGGCGCGGGCCAAGCGGGCGGCCGTGCTGCGGCACCCCTGGCTCGCCTCGCTGCGGGCCGGGCGCCCGATGCTCGGCCCCAACTCGGTGGCCGCCACCGAGTTCGCGCTGTCGGCGGTGGCCGGTCTGGGGCTCTCGGCGGACGAGATGGTGCGGGTCATCAACACCCTGCACGCGTTCGTCAGCGGTTTCGTACAGACCGAGCTGGAGGAGCGGACGTGGCGCCGACCGCCGGGCGACACGGCGGAGACCGGCACCGGCCCGTGGCAGGAGCGGATGGTGCCCTATCTCCGGCATCTCATGGACAGCGGGCGGTATCCGATGTTCACGCGCATGGTCAACGAGGCCGAGAGCCACCCGGATCCCGACGCGGCCTTCGAGTGGCAGCTGCAGCGGGTCCTGGACGGGCTCGCCGCGGGGATGCCGGGTGGCAGGGAGGCCGACTAGGACGTATCCGATGTGGAAGTGCGGTCGGTCAGCTGCGAGGGGGGAAGTCCGGCGGAGGGGTTACGCGGGTGGGTTGATCATTCCGATGAGGCCCAGGGCGGTGGTGGCCATCGTGCCCGCCAGGGTCACGGTGGCCAGTCGGCGCCAGCGCAGGGTGAGTTCGAGTCGGTGCATGGGTCCCCCTGTTCGTTCCCGTGTGTCGTGCCGTCCGCTTTCTTCAACTGAGTGTCGGTTACATGGACTTGGCGAGGTTAGGTAACGGCGATTGACGGGGGATGAACGATCGATCAACGCGGCGCCCGTACGCCGCCGCCCCGCTCGGCCCTGGCCAGGGACAGCAGCCAGCCCACCCCGACCAGCGAGACCAGGATCAGGCCGCCGTCGGAGAAGAGCGTGAACAGGTGCTTCTGCTCGTCGGTGGGGGTGGGAATGTAGCCCTGGGCGAAGAGCTGGCGGTCCAGGTCGGTGGTGGTGACCCGGGTGACCAGCCAGATCGCGATGCCGTGCATCGAGTCCCACAGGGCGTGCAGGACCGAGACGCCCAGGTAGGCGCTGATGACGGGTCCGGTGAAGCGGAAGGTGCCCTGGGGCGTACGGAACTTCAGCAGTACGCCGCCCGCGATGGCGGTCCACAGGCCGTGCCCGAAGGGGGCGAGCAGGCCGCGCAGGATCTCGGTCTCCAGCAGGGAGCGCAGATTGAGGCCCTGCATGGTGACCACCGCGTTGAAGGCGTAGCCCGAGCTCTCGAAGGCGGCGAAGCCGAAGCCGACGGCGGCGCCGAGCACCATGCCGGCGCGCAGGCCGTGCAGCTGCCGCCAGCGGCGGATGACGATCATCAGGGCGGCGAGCTTGACCGCCTCCTCGATCAGGCCCACGCCCAGGAACATCCACAGCGAGGGGTGCAGGAGGTAGTACTCCATCACCGAGGCGCCCAGCACGCCCAGCACGCCGCCGACCACGAAGCAGGTCAGCAGGACGTTCAGCCCCAGGTCGCGGCCGTGCTTCTCGTACGCCCACAGGACGAAGACGCCCGGCACCAGGAAGCTGCCGAGCAGGATGAGGGTGGGCAGCAGGGTGGTGTTCTGGGTGGCGTAGGTGACGATCGCCGTCAGGACCCACAGCGCCAGACCGCCCCACAGGCAGCGCTTCCACAGGCCGGGCCGCGCCTCGGGGGCCCGCGGTGGAGGGGGCGGCGGGGCTGACGGTGTGCCGGGTGCGGCGGACTGCTGCATCGGTTCCCTCTCCACGTGTCGGGTTTGCGCAATTTTAGGGCGAATGCCGGATATTGCGCAGGCCGGAGAGCGGAGACGGGTGCGGGTGTCCGCCGTGTTCTACAAGCCTGTAGATTTTGCCTTTGCGTTACTCACCATGCGGTACGACGAGGAGATCCAGATGGCTCTGTGGGACCGGATCAAGGATTCCGCCCAGACGATGCAGTCCCAGCTCATCGCGAAGAAGAACGACCTCAAGAGCGGTGCGTTCCGGGATGCGAGCATGGCGATGTGCGCGCTGGTGGCCGCCGCCGACGGCACGATCGACCCGGCCGAGCGGCAGCGCGTGGCCCAGCTGATCGCCAGCAACGAGGTGCTGCAGAACTTCCCGGCCGAGGACCTGCGCCGCCGCTTCGACGACTACCTGGACAAGCTGACCGCCGACTTCGACTTCGGCAAGGTCAGCGTCATGCAGGACATCGGCAAGGTCAAGAAGAAGCCGACCGAGGCGCGTGCCGTCATCCAGATCGGCATCATCATCGGCGGCGCCGACGGCAACTTCGACAAGGACGAGCGGGCGCTGGTGCGCGAGGCGTGCTTCGCGCTGGACATCTCGCCGGTGGAGTTCGACCTCTAAACGGTCGCCGGTACGGAACGGGCCCGCGGCACAGCGCCGCGGGCCCGTCCCCTTGACGACCGCAGGTCAGACGTTGACGCCGTAGCAGGTCAGACGTTGACGCCGTAGTCCGATGCGATGCCCGCCAGGCCCGAGGCGTAGCCCTGGCCCACCGCGCGGAACTTCCACTCCGCGCCGTGGCGGTACAGCTCGCCGAAGACCATCGCGGTCTCGGTCGAGGCGTCCTCGGACAGGTCGTAGCGGGCCAGCTCGGCGCCGTCCGCGCGGTTGACCACGCGGATGAAGGCGTTGCGGACCTGGCCGAAGCTCTGGCCGCGGCCCTGCGCGTCGTGGATGGAGACCGGGAAGACGATCTTCGTGATCTCGGCGGGGACGCTGGTGAGGGTGACGTTGATGGACTCGTCGTCGCCCTCGCCCTCACCGGTGAGGTTGTCGCCGGTGTGCTCGACCGAGCCGTCCGGGCTGGTGAGGTTGTTGTAGAAGACGAAGTGACGGTCCGAGGCGACCTTGCCGGACTCGGTGCACAGCAGGGCGCTGGCGTCCAGGTCGTAGTCCGCGCCCGTGGTCGTACGGACGTCCCAGCCCAGGCCCACCGTGACGGCGCTCAGGCCCGGCGCCTCCTTGGACAGTGAGACATTGCCGCCCTTGGCGAGCGTGACTCCCATGTGCTTCCTCCCGGTGGATCGGTTCCGCAGTGCCGGAACCTTAAATCTACAGTCGTGTAGAAGTTACGAACGGGACGGGGCGTGCGTTCCCGGCGCGCTCAGTAGGATCGTCGACGCCCCGACCGGGGCGGGGGGCGCGATGGGAGGCGACGGCATGGACGGGAACAGTTCCCGCGCGTTCGGCCACGACCGCGCGCGCCGACGGGGGCAGGGCGAGCTGGAGGCGCAGGTGCTGGCCGCGCTGCACCAGGCCCGCGGCCCGGCCACCGCCGCCTGGGTGCAGGAACGACTCGGCGGCGATCTGGCGTACACGACGGTGATGACGATCCTCTCCCGGCTGCACGCCAAGAAGGCAGTGACCCGCGAGCGCGTCGGGCGGTCCTACGCCTGGACGCCGGCCGCCGACGAAGCGGGCCTGGCCGCGCTGCGCATGCGGCGCGTCCTGGACAGCGAGCAGGACCGGGACGCGGTCCTGACCAGCTTCGTCTCCGCGCTCTCCGAGCACGACGAGGAGCTGCTGCGCTCCCTGCTGGAGCGGGCCCAGGACGCCGCGGGCCCGACACCCCCCGACCGCGGACGCGGGAGCTGAGCCGTGGGCGTCTTCGTCTTCCTGCCGCTGGTCCTGCCGCTGACCGCGCTGCCCATCGCCCGCCTGGCGGGCCACTACCTCCACCCGCGCGGCGCCACCCGCCTGCTCACCGCGCTGGCCGCGGTGCTCGGGCTGTGCAGCACGCTGTGCCTGGCGCTGCTGATGGTGGTGGGCACCGCCCAGCTGCCGGGCAACCCGCTGCCGGACGGCTGGTCGGACCCGGAGGTACGGGCCGCCGTGCCGTACGCGGAGACCGTGGGCGTGGCAGCGATCCTGGCCCTGTTCGGCGTGCTGACGGCCTGCGCCGCCGCGCTGCGCCGCGACTACCGCGTACGGGCCCGTACGCACCGCGCCCTGGAGGTGCTGCCCGGCCGAACGGACCTGGCGGTGCTGCCCGATGACGCCCCGTACGCCTACGCCGTGCCCGCGCTGCGCGGTCTGCCGGGGCGGATCGCGGTCTCGCGCGGGATGCTGCAGAGCCTGGACGGTGACGAGCGGGCCGCGCTGTTCGCGCACGAGCGGGCGCATCTGACGGCGCGGCACCACCGCTTCCTGCTGACCGTACGGCTGGCGGGGTGTGTGAACCCCCTTCTGCTGCCGCTGCGTTCCGCGGTCGCCTTCAGCGCGGAGCGGTGGGCCGACGAGGAGGCCGCGCAGGTGGTGGGCGACCGGCGGCTGACGGCGCGGGCCGTGGGCAAGGCCGCGCTGGTGGCCCGTAAGGCGCCCGCTTCATCCGGTATCGCACACTTCGCGCACTTCGCCGCGCCCGAGCCGGGGCCGGTGCCGCGGCGGGTGGCCGCGCTGCTGGGACCCGTGCCGCCGGCCCGCAGTTGGCCGCCCGCGCTCACGCCCGCGGGGCTGGCCGCGATGCTCGCCACCGCCGGGGTGTGCGCCTCCGCGCTCTCCTCGCTGAACGCCGCGGTGGCGCTCTTCCTCGTACTGAAGACCGCGACTCCGCTGTGAGGTTGCGCGCGGCGCCAGCGATTGTGCCGACAACTCCCGTACAAACCCCCTGAATCCATGGCCTTATAAGAAATTCCGCAGCTTTCTACAGCCCTGTAGAGATGGCCTGTAGAGTGCCGCAAGGCGCGTGAGCGCCGAGGCAGGGGGGTGTAGTGGGGTACATGGTGGGGAATTCGGAGACGAGGTGCAGGTCCTGACCCAGGGCCCGCCACCTCCCGAGGCGGAGGTGCGATGGGTCGGTCAGTCAGCGAACGCCCCATATCCGGACGGCAGCAGGACAGCGGCGCGCAGCGTTCCGGCGGCGGCAGACGGCGCAAGGCGCCCGAGCGCCGGCGCAAGCCGAAGCTGACCAGGCGCGGGCGGATCTTCGCCTGGACCGGCGGCATCCTGGGCGGCGTGCTGGTCATCGCGCTCGGCCTGGGCGTGTGGGCGTACATCAAGCTGGACGGCAACATCAACGGCGTCGACGTGGGCAGCAAGCTGGGCGGGGACCGCCCGGCCAACCTCAGCCCCGGCTCCAAGAACATCCTCGTGGTCGGTTCCGACACCCGCACGGGTGCCAACGCCAAGTACGGCAAGAACCTGGAGACCATGCAGTCGGACACGCTGATGGTGCTGCACATCGCGGCCGACCGGAAGTGGGCCACCGCGGTCTCCTTCCCGCGTGACTCCTGGGTGCCGATCCCCGCCTGCGACCGCGGCAAGGGTCAGATGTCCAAGCCGCACACCTTCAAGATCAATGAGGCGTTCTCCATCGGCGGGGAGTCGGGCGACGTCGCCAACGCCGCCGCCTGCACCATCAAGACCGTGGAGAAGAACACCGGGCTGCGCATCGACCACTTCGTGTCGGTGGACTTCCAGGGCTTCAAGGGCATGGTCAACGCGCTGGGCGGGATCGAGGTCTGCCCCAAGACGGCCATCCACGACAAGAAGGCCCACCTGGACATGGAGGCCGGCTGCCAGAACGTCCAGGACGAGAAGGCGCTCGGCTACGTCCGTACCCGCTACAGCGTCGGCGACGGCTCCGACATCGGACGCATCGGCCGCCAGCAGGAGTTCATGAAGAAGCTGGGCGAGAAGGCCCAGTCCAAGCTGGGCAGCCCCGACGCCCTGTACGGCTTCCTGGACTCGGCGACCAAGTCCATCACCACCGACGAGGAACTGGACGGGCTCAAGCCGCTGTACGACCTGGCGGGCACGGTCAAGGGCATCCCCAGCGACCGGCTCACCTTCGTGACCGTGCCCAACTACGGGCGCGAGGCGGACGTCCCCACCGACAAGGCCAATGTGGTCTGGCAGTACCCGCAGGCCGGCAAGCTCTTCAGCGATCTGGCGCACGACCGCGAGGTCGACAAGGACAAGCTCGCGCAGGAGTCCAAGAACCCCATCTTCGCGCGCTCGGTCAAGGTCCGGGTCCTCAACGGCACGGGCAAGACCGGCGACGGGGCCAAGGCGGCCGAGCAGGTACGCAAGCTGGGCTTCACGGTCGTCGGCGTCGACAACGCGAAGCCCAACGTCCCCAAGACCGAGGTCAGCCACCCCGCGGCCCTCAAGGCACAGGCCGAGGTGCTGGCGTCCCGCTTCCCGGGCACGAAGACCGCCGAAGCGGCGGACGCGATGCCGGGCGTGGTGACCCTGACGGTCGGTCCTGACTTCCCGCTGCCGAACTGAGCCGGTATGGATGCACGAAATCGCGCTCACCGCTGGACGGTGAGCGCGATTTCGTGGGTCGATCCAAGTGCCGACGAGCCTCAGCCCGCCTGCTGGACCGCCTCGGCGAACTGTGCCGCGTGCAGCCGGGCGTAGGCTCCATCTTCGGCGAGCAGCTCTTCATGGGTGCCCCGCTCCACAATCCGGCCCGAATCCAGCACCAGGATCACATCGGCGTCCCTGATGGTGGACAGCCGGTGGGCGATGACGAAGCTGGTACGGCCCCGGCGCAGTGAGCTCATGCCCTGCTGGATGAGCATTTCGGTACGGGTGTCGACCGAGCTGGTCGCCTCGTCCAGCACCAGGATCTCCGGTTCGATGAGAAACGCCCTCGCGATGGTGAGCAGTTGCTTCTCTCCGGCGCTGACATTGCCGCCCTCTTCATCGATCACCGTGTCGTAGCCGTCGGGCAGGGTCCGGATGAAGTGGTCGGCCTGGGTGACACGGGCCGCCGCGACAATCTCCTCGCGGGAGACCCCATCCGCCCCGTAGGCGATGTTCTCGGCGATCGTTCCACCGAAGAGCCAGGTGTCCTGGACCACCATGCCGATACGGGAGCGCAGCTCACCCCGCGGCAGGGTGGCGATGTCCACTCCGTCCACGGCGATCCGCCCGCCGGTGACCTCGTAGAACCGCAGCAGCAGGTTGACCAGCGTGGTCTTGCCCGCGCCTGTGGGCCCGACGATGGCGACCGTCTGGCCGGGTTCTACGGTCAGGCAGAGGTCCTCGATGAGGGGCTTGTCCGGGTCGTAGTGGAAGCTGACGTGGTCGAACTCCACGCGCCCGCGCGGGTGTTGACTCACCGGCACGGACTCGGGCAACGGTCCTGAGGGGTCAGGCAGCTGTTCCTCGGTGTCCAGCAGCTCGAAGACCCGCTCGGCCGAGGCCACCCCGGACTGCAGCAGGTTGGCCACCGCGGCGACCTGGGTGATGGGCTGGTTGAACTGCTGGGTGTACTGGATGAACGCCTGCACGCCGCCGATGGTCATCCCGCCGGACGCCACGCTCAGCCCGCCGGCCACCGCTACCAGCACATAGCCGATGTGGCCGACGAAGGTCATCGCGGGCCGGATCAGGCCGGAGACGACCTGGGCCTTGAAAGCGGCGGTGAACAGCGCGTCGTTGTGCTCGGCGAAGGTGGCGGCGGCCTGCTCCTGGCGGCCGAAGGCCGTAACGACGGCGTGGCCGGTGTAGATCTCCTCGATGTGCCCGTTCAGCTTGCCGGTGGAGGCCCACTGCGCCACGAACTGCGGCTGGGCACGCCTGGCGATCACCTTGGTGAGGTGGACGGACGCCGGCACCGTCACCAGCACGACCAGCGCCAGCAGGGGGGATATCCACAGCATCATCGCAAGGACCCCGATGACGGACAGCACCGAGGTGATGATCTGGGTCAGGGTCTGCTGCACGGTCTGGGCGACATTGTCGATGTCGTTGGTGACGCGCGAGAGCACCTCGCCGCGCGGCTGACGGTCGAAGTAACTCAGCGGCAGACGGGAGAGTTTGGCGGTGGCCTGCGCCCTGAGGCGGAACGCCGTCCGCTCGGCGACGGCCGCCGTCAGCCGTTCCTGTACGAGGGTGAACAGGGCCGATCCGACGGCGGCGGCGGTGGCCAGCAGCAGGACCTGCCCGACCGCGGTGAACTCGACGCCGTCGCCCCGTATGCCGTCCAGGATCAGGTCGGTGGCGCGGCCCAGGACGGCGGGCACCAGGACGGACAGCGCTACGCCGGCGATGCCGAGCACGACGACGACGGACAGCAGTGCGCGGTCCGGCCGCATGCCGCGCAGCACCCGCGCGCCGGAGGCCAGGAAGTCCACGGCCTGCTCCCCCGCGGGCCCGCCTGCGGCCGGTCCGCCGGCCTTGTTCCCGCGCTTGCGCCGGCGCACGGTCATACCGCCTCCTGGTCGGTGAGCTGGGAGTGCACGATCTCCCGGTACGTCGGGTTGGCCGCCATCAGTTCGGCGTGTGTGCCCAGCCCCACGACCCGTCCTTCGTCCAGGACCACGATCCGGTCGGCGCCACGGATCGTGGCCACCCGCTGGGCGACGATGACCACCGCCGCCGCCCCGGTCTCGCGCGCCAGCGCCGCGCGCAGGGCGGCATCGGTCGCGTAGTCCAGGGCCGAGAAGGAGTCGTCGAAGAGGTAGATGTCGGGGCGGGCCACCAGGGCGCGGGCGATGGCCAGCCGCTGGCGCTGGCCGCCGGAGAAGTTGCCGCCGCCCTGGGCGACCGGGGCCCGCAGCTGTTCGGGCAGCGCCGCCACGAAGTCACGGGCCTGGGCGACCTCCAGGGCCCGCCACAGATCGGCGTCCTGGGCGTCCGGGTTGCCGTACCGCAGATTCGAGGCGACGGTCCCGGTGAACAGGCAGGGGTTCTGGGGCACCAGCCCCACGGTGGACCGCAGCAGCGCCGGGGCCAGCTCGCGCACGTCGCTCCCGCCCACCCGCACGCTGCCCCCCTCGGCGTCGAAGAGCCGCGCCACCAGGTGCAGCAGCGTGGTCTTGCCGCTGCCGGTCGAGCCGATGACCGCCGTGGTCCGTCCCGGCTCGGCGATCAGGTCGACGCCCTTGAGCACGGACTCCTCGGCGCCCGGATAGCGGAAGTCGACGCCCCGCACCTCAAGGTGCCCGGGCGCGCGAAGCGCGGTGACGGGGGACGGCGCGGCCTGCACGCCGGGGACGGTGGTGAGCACCTCGCGGATGCGTCCGGCGCTGACCTCCGCCCGTGGCACCACCATGAACATGTACGCGGCCATGATGGCGGCCTGGAGAATGAGCAGCAGGTACTGCAGGAATGCGATCAGCGCGCCGACCTGCATGGAGCCGCTGTCGATGCGGTGCCCGCCGAACCACAGGACGGCGATGTTGGCGCCGTTGAGGATGAGCATGATGCTCGGCAGCATCAGGGCGTTGACCCGGGCGGCGCCGAGCGAGACCTCCATCAGCTCGGTGTTGGCCCGGGCGAAGCGGCGCTGCTCGTGCTCGTCGCGGACGAAGGCCCGGATGACCCGGATGCCGGTGATCTGCTCGCGCAACAGGCGGTTGACCCGGTCGATGCGGTCCTGCATCTTCTGTGACAGCGGCGCCATCTGACGCAGGATCAGTACGACCACGAGCAGCAGCACGGGCCCGACGATCAGCAGCAGCCAGGACAGGGTGGCGTCCAGGGACAGCGCCATCACGACACCGACCACGGCCATGACGGGGGCCGGCACCACCAGGGTGAAGGTCAACAGCACGGCGATCTGGACCTGTTGGACATCATTGGTGGTGCGGGTGATCAGCGAAGGGGCTCCGAAGCGGCCGACATCGCGTACGGAGAACTCCTGGACCCGGGCGAAGACGGCGGCGCGCACATCGCGGCCGACGGCCATCGCGACCTTGGCGCCGTAGTACACCGCGGCCATCGCGCACACGATCTGCAGCAGCACCACGGCGAGCATCACGCCCCCGACCGCCAGGACGTGCCCGGTGTCCCCCTTGGCCACGCCCTCGTCGATGAGCCCCGCGTTCAGGGTCGGCAGGTACAAGGTGGCCAGGGTCTGCACGAACTGGAACAGCACCAGCAGGGTCAACGGCCGTGTGTACGGGCGCAGATGGGTGCGCAGAAGTCGGATGAGCAAGCGTCCTCCTGGCCGCGGCGGGATGGGTCGGGGGCGGATCCGGGACGGGGCCCGGCAGGGGTCAGCGGGCGACGAGGCCGGCCAGGCGGCCCTCGCACAGCGCGGCCACGGTGCGGTGCAGCGCTTCCTCCAGCGGCACCTGGGGGCGCCAGCCGGTGACGGCCCGGAAGGCGGAGGAGTCGACCTCGACGCTGCGGAAGTCGATGCCCTCCGCCTGCGCGGGCGGCTCGACGGACACCACCGGCACCTGCGGGGCGCCGGTGTGGCGGGCCACGATGCCGGCGATCGTGGTGAAGACCGAGCCCAGTTCCTCGCCCCGGCCGGTGCCGATCAGCCAGTGCCGACCCGCCAGGGCGTCGATGTGGTCGAGCGCCGCGAGGAAGGCGGCCGCCGCGTCGTCGACGTAGACCAGGTCGCGCCGGACCGTGCCGTCGTGCCACATCGACAGCGGCGCACCGGCCAGGGCGCGGCGCACCATCGTGACCACCACGCCCTTGTCCGGCACCGTGGACTGCGGACCGTGCCCGAAGACCGTCGGCAGCCGCAGTGACACACCCCGCAGTACGCCTTCGGCGCTCGCCCGCTCCAGCGCCCGCTCCGCCGCGAGCTTCTGGCGGCCGTAGACGCCCTGGGGGGCATCGGTCTCGGTGCCGTCCAGCCGGATGCGGTCGGGCAGGCCCACCTGGAGGGTGGTGCCGGCGAACACGACGGCCGGCGGCGGCCCGCCGGCGCGCTGCTCGCGCAGCGCCCCGATGAGGTCGCGCATCACGCCCACGTTGACCCGCTCGGCCTCGGTGTCGCCCTCGGCGATCCGCCAGGTCGCCTCGCCGCCGATGCAAGCGGCCAGATGGATCACGGCGTCGGCGCCGCGGACCGCGTCGGCGAGGACTCCGGGCCGGGTGAGGTCGGCGGTGCGCACCTCGGTGCTGGCCACCGCGCCCGGCGGTACGGGGGTGGGGCGGCGCGCCACCACCCGCAACCGGATGGGACGGCGGGCGAGCTGCCGGGTCACGGCGGAGCCGACGAAACCCGAGGCACCGAGCACGGTGACCAGAGGTCTGCGCGGGACGTCGCAGTGCGTCATGGTGATCACTTCCCTTTGGTTCGCCTCGAATGAACGACTGGGTGGCCGGGGAGGCCCTGGGGTGGTGCGGCCGACGGCTGTCTCACGCGCCGGCCAGTTCCTCCAGCGAGGCGACCAGGGCCGCGGGGGACCTGCGGGCCTCCAGTTCCTGGCGCAGCCCCTGGGCCCTGGCCTTGAAGTCCCGGTCCGCGAGGATGTGCTGGGCGGCGCCGCGGACCGCGTCCGGGACTGCCGTGGCGGCGTGGAGGTAGCGGGCCACGCCCGCCCCGGCGAGTCTCGGCGCGATCACTTCCTGGTCGTGGCCGGGCGGGAGCACCAGCTGCGGCACCCCGGCGGCGAGCGCGGTCATGGTGCAGCCGCCCCCGGCATGATGGATCGTCAGATCGCTGCGGGACAGCAGCAGATGCAACGGCACGTACTCCTCCAGCACCCGCATGCCCGGCGGCAGCGGTCCTGTGCGCTCCCGGTCGGGGCCGGTGAGGGCGAAGATCACGTCGAGGTCCAGGCCGGCCAGTGCTTCGGCGACCCGCGGTACGGGGAAGGAGGAAGGGCCGAACATGGTGCTGACCGAGGTGCCCCACACCACGCACACCCGCGGCTTCTCCGGCAGAGTCCCCAGCCACTCCGGGGCGAGCCCCGGCCCGTTGTACGGAATGTGGCGCACCGTAAGGCGGTTGCCGCTCAGCGGCGGCGCCACGCTCGTGGGGCAGGGGTCGATGACGTGCTCGTACACCTCGGGCCCCATCGCCCCCACGCCGTAGCGGCCGAAGGCGTCGCTGAGGTCGGGCGGGAGGAAGGTGGAGGTGTGCTCCTCGCCCGGGGGCAGGCCCGGCACCGGGTCCAGCGGGCCGACCGGGCCCCACAGGTGGAGCAGTGCGGGCACCTGGAGGACCCGGCCGAGCAGCGGCCCCTCCAGGCTCATGAGGTCGTGCACCACCAGGTGCGGCCGCCATCGCCGGGCGTATGCGACGGCGGCGTCGGTGCTGGCGCGGGCGTTGGCGACCAGGCGGTCGGCGTGCTCGCCGAACCAGGCGGCGGCGTCGAAGGCGTCCGGGGAGTCCAGCGGCAGGCCGGTGTCGGGGTGCGGCGGCAGCTCGGCGAAGGGCCACCGACCGGCCTGTGCCTGCCGGCAGTTGTGCACCCGCGCGGTGACGGCCAGGTCCGCCGGGACCAGGACGGGCACCGGGAGCAGGCCGGCCCGCCGCACCGGCTCCACCTGGCTCGGCGCGCAGGCCACCCGCACTTCGTGGCCGCTGGACTGCAGCGCCCAGCCCAAGGGCACCAGGGAGAACCAGTTGGTGGTCCAGTCCGACACCGTGAACAGCACGCGCATCAGTGCCGCCCTCCCCTCACAGCGATCCGTTCCGAGGTCATCCGCACACTCCTGTTCATGTCCGCTCCCCTGCCGGCCCCTGGTGCGGCGCTCCCAGCGCCGCGAGCTGGTCGGCCAGCGACTCCTCCAGGCCACGGCGGGGCCGCCACCCCAGCAGCAGCCGGGCCCGCGAGATGTCCAGCTGCTGCCACTCCACGCCGCTGCCGCCCGCCCGCTCCTCCTCGACGACCGGTACGGGCAGCCCGCTGAGCGCGATCATCCGCTCGACCAGCCAGCGCACCGCGACGGCCTGCCCGCGGCCGATATTGATCACCTCGCCCGCGATGTGTGCCGCCGGTGCGCGGGCCGCGGCGAGCACGGCGTCCGCCACATCCCGTACGTCGACGAAGTCGCGGCGGGCCCGCAGGGGCGCCAGCCGCAGCTCGGCCGACGGCACCGCGCCGCCCCTGCGGGCGGGGGCGGCGCCGAGCCGGGCCAGATGGTCGGCGACGGTGCCCAGCAGGCTGCCGCCGGGGGCGCCGGGGCCGCAGACATTGGCGATCCGCAGCACCGTCGCGTCCAGCCCTTCGGTGTGCGCGGCGCGCAGCACGGCGTGCGAGCCGTGCAGCTTGGAATGCCCATAGGCGGTGCACGGCAGGGCCGGGTGGTCCTCGGCGATGCTGGTGCCGCTGGCCGCGGGACCGTACTCGTGGACGGTGCCCAGCTGGATCAGCCGCGGTGGCCTGGGCAGCAGGCCGAGCGCCGCCACCAGCCGGTCGACCAGGCCGGCGTGCGCCTGGGACATCTGCGCTTCACCTGCCTGCCAGGCCCGGCCGACGGCGTTGACGACGACCTCCGCCTCGGCGCGCACCAGCAGCGCGGCCAGCTGCCGCGGCTCGGCACCGACCAGGTCGAGCCGGGCCGCCCCGTTGCCGCCGGACGGCGATGGGAGGTCCGGGGCCTGCCGGGAGACCCGCAGCGTCCGGGCTCCAACAGCGCCGAAGGCGTCGTGGATGTGACGGCCGAGAAAGCCGGTGCCACCCAGGACGACCACCGACCGGCCGGCAAGTCCGCCCGGGACCAGGGCCGTTGCCGCGATCCGGGGATCGCTCTGCCTCGCAATTCCCATCGCCTTCTCCTCGGGAGTGTGCTTGTGACGGTCCTACGGAGCAGGCCGGGCCGGCCCCGGAGGCCCTGTGCACCTCCGGCAGGCTCAGCCCGGCGCCGGCGGCCGCCCCTGCAGCGCCATCCGCTCCAGGTCGGCGGCGACCAGGGACGGGGCGGGCATCCGCGCCATGTCCTGCCGCAGCTCTTCGGCGGCCCTGCGGTAGCCGGGGTCGCCCAGCAGCTCCGCCAGCGCCGCGCGCACCCGGTCCGGGTCGTCCTGTGCTTCGGCGGTGTCCAGGGTGATCCCCGCGCCCGCCGCCGCCAGCCCGTCGCTGTTGGCGAAGGTGTCGCCCAGCTGGGGCAGCGCGAGCTGGGGCAGTCCGGCGGCCAGCGAGCTGAGCACCGTGCCGGCCCCGCCGTGATGGACCATCAGGTCGCAGCCCGGCAGCAGCAGGTGCAGCGGGGTGGGGGGCACCATCCGCACCCGGTCGGGCACCCGGCCGACGGCGTCCCGGTATTCCGGGGGGACGGTGGCGATCACTTCGGTGTCCGGCAGGTCCGCGAAGGCCCGCAGCACACTGCCCACCAAAGGCGCGCCGTTCAGGAGCAGGGTGTACGTCCCCAGCGAGACCACCACGCGCCGCGGGGCCCCGCGGCCGCCGCCGGGCCGCTCGCGCAACTCCCGCAGCCAGGGCGGGAATTGGCCATTGCCGTTGTACGGGACGTAGCGCACCGGCATCCCCGGCTCGGCGTCCGGATGCTGCAGGGCGGGCGGGCAGGGGTCGAGGATCACCGTCGGGTCGGGAAGCGCGTCCAGCCCGGCGTCCCGCCACCACGGCGTCAGGTGCGGCGCCATCGCCCGGCGGGCCGGACCCGAGATGGGGTCCACGCCCCAGCGGTGGTGCGCCACCGGTACGCCCAGCGCGCCGCCCACGATCAGGGAGCTGTAGTCCATGGGGTCGGCCACGACCAGGTCGGGCCGGAAGGCGCGCGCGAAGGCGAGGTACTCCGGCAGCACGTATTTGGTGTGCACCATCCAGGTGTAGCCGAGCTGGCCCAGCGACTCGGGCGGGGTGCGGGGCAGGACCGCCACCGGCCGCTCGCCCCCCACCATGGCGCGCATCATGTCCTCGCCGTGGAACCAGGGCCCGATACTCACGCCGCTCAGCCCGGCCGCCCGCACCGCACCCATCACGTCCGGCTGCCCGGCCACCAGGACCTCGTGACCGGCCGCCCGCAGCGCCCACGCCAGCGGCACCAGGGGCGTGAAGTGGGTGGCGGCCGGGGTGCTCATCATCAGAACGCGCATCCGCGGTACCCGGCGCTCAGCGGAAGTCGGCGGCGTGGTCCAGGGCCCACTGGTGCAGGCTGCGGGCCGGCACGCCGGTG
Source organism: Streptomyces sp. UF-297 (assembly GCF_058245575.1). Classification (NCBI taxonomy): domain Bacteria; kingdom Bacillati; phylum Actinomycetota; class Actinomycetes; order Kitasatosporales; family Streptomycetaceae; genus Streptomyces; species Streptomyces sp. UF-297. Next base: position 27,167 of record NZ_JBSIBZ010000008.1, read on the forward strand.
ACCTCCTGCACGGTGTGGCCCACGGGCTGTTCCACCTGCGCCATCTGCTCGTAGGCGGCGAACAGCCCGTCGATGTCGGCAGCGGCCCAGCCCTCGTCGAGCATGGCCGCGCGCAGCTCCTCCTGCGGGACCTCCTCGAAGCGCACCGGACGGCCGATCGCCTCGCCGATGATGCGCACCTGGTCGATCTGGCTCAGCGCCTCGGGGCCGGTGAGGACGTACTTCTGTCCCGTGTGCCCGTCCTGGGTCAGGGCGAGCACCGCCACCGCCGCGATGTCCCGCTCGTGGATCAGCACCCGTACGGAGCTGCCGAAGGCCTCACGCACGACGCCCTCGCGGACCTGGTCCGCCCACTCCAGCAGGGTGGCCGCGAAGCTGCCGCAGCGCAGGAACGTCCACTGCGCACCGGTCTTCTCGATCATCCGCTCGATGCCTATGTGGAACCGGTTGATCGGGTCGTCCTGCTCCTCCTGGTCCTCGCGGATGCCGGCCGAGGAGAGGTAGACCACGCGGCGCGCCCGCTCGCCGATCGCCTCGACGACGGCGGGGGCGTCCTCCAGCGTGAGGTAGGGCCAGACCAGGAACACCGACTCCACGCCGTCCAGGGCCGGGACGAGCGTCTCCGGAGCCGTCAAGTCCCCCTTGACGACGTCGGCTTCGGCCGGGAGCCCCGCGGCTGCCGGGTCACGGACGAAGGCACGGACCGGATGGCCCGCCGCCACCAGCTGGTGGACCACCTGACGTCCGATGTTGCCCGTCGCCCCGATCACCAGGGTCAGACCTTGCGCCGCCACGGAAAGCTCCCTTCGCCGGCACGCCACGAATGCGTACGCCGTACTCTTGCGTACATCGTACTCATGCATACGCTATACGCAACGGCGAATTTTCCGGCCGTGACCGAGCAGTGGAGCCCTGACGGGGCGACAGAGGGGAAGTGCACGTGGCCGCGACCGGCGATCCGCAGTCCGATGTCATCTGGATGAGGCCGCAGCGCCCGAGGCGCACCGCACAGGTGCACCTGGACCGCGACCAGATCACCGGTGCGGCGCTGGCCATCGCGGACGCCGAGGGCGTGGCGGCGGTCACCATGCGGCACATCGCCGAGCGGCTGGGCTGCGGCACGATGTCGCTGTACCGGCACGTGCACACCAAGGACGAACTGCTCGACCTCATGGTCGACGCGGCGACGGGGGAAGGCGAGCGGCCCGAGCGGCCCTCCGGTGACTGGCGCGCGGACCTGGCGGGACTGGCCCGCGCCAAGCGCAGGGTCGTACTGCGGCACCCCTGGCTCGCCTCGCTCCGGGCCGGACGCCCGATGCTCGGCCCCCACTCGGTGGCCGAGACCGAGTTCGCGCTGTCCGCGGTGGCCGGGCCGGGGCTGTCGATGGACGAGACGGTACGGGTCATCAACACCCTGCACGCTTTCGTCAACGGCTTCGTACAGACCGAGCTGGAGGAGCGGACCTGGCGGCGCCCGGCGGGCGATGCGGCGGAGGCCGGCAGCGGCCCCTGGCAGGAGCAGATGCTGCCCTACCTCCAGCACCTCATGGACAGCGGGCAGTTCCCGATGTTCACGCGCATGGTCAACGAGGCCGAGTCCTACCCGGACCCCGACGACGCCTTCGAATGGCAGCTGCAGCGGGTCCTGGACGGGCTCGCCGCGGGGATGCCGGGCTGACGCCCCGGCCGGAACCTCAGCGGGCCGGGGCCACGTCCGCGGCCCACATGTCCCGCAGGGACTGCGCCAGTGAGATCCGCGGCTGCCAGCCCAGCAGTTGGGCCGCGAGCCGGATGTCGGCCCTGATCCAGTCGCCGCCCAGGCTGCGCACGGTGTTCTCGCGGTTCTCCCGCTCGGCCACGGCGCCGGGGGGCAGATCGGCGGCGGTACGGGCCAGCGCGACCAGCTCACGGGTGGGCACCGCGACTCCGCTGCCGAGGTTGACGACGTGGCCGCTGACCGGGAGCCGGGCCGCCGGCAGCGCCGCCGCGGCCGCGTCGCGCACATCGAGCCAGTCGCGCCGGGAGTCGGCGACGGTCAGCGTCACCGCGCCACCCGCGGCGGCCTCGCGCAGCAGGGCCAGCAGCTTGCCGGGGAAGCTGGCGGGCGAAGGGCCGGGCCCGCAGACATTGACCAGCCGCAGCACCACGCCCTCCACCGCCCCCGCGCGGGCCGCCCGCAGCACGGCCTGCGAGCCCAGGAGCTTGGTACGGGCGTAGGCGTTCACCGGCCGGGTGCGTGCCGACTCCCGGACGGAGGTGCCCGGTTCGACCGGCCCGTACTCGTGGACCGTGCCGATGTGCACCAGGCGCGGGCGCCACGGCAGCGGCGCCAGGGCCCGGATCAGCCGCTCGGTGGCCTCCACATGAGCCGCGTACAGCTGCGCCTCGGTCCGCTCCCACCCGTCGGTGGCGTTCGCCGCGTCGGTGGCGTTGACCACCACCTGCGGGCGCGCCTCGGACAGCAGCCGGGACAGCTCCCCCTCCGTGGCGGCGACCAGGTCCAGGGAGCGGAAGCCGTGTGCCGCGGGCCGGGCCACGGCGGTGCGGGCCACCGCCAGCACGCGGTAGCCGACACGCGCGAACCCGGCGCAGATGTGCCGCCCCACCCAGCCGGTGCCGCCCAGGACGACGGCGCACGGCGCACCGGGCGGCGGAGGCGGGTCAAAGGGTGCGGGCATCGGCGCGGCTCCTTCGCGTATCGGGGTCCGGTGCGGCGGCCCGCGACGACCAGAACTTCTCCTCGGCCGCCAGGCACTCGGCGTAGTCCGGGAGCAGCCCCGCGGCGGCGGCCTCGGCGAGCGTGGGGGCGACGCGGTCCCGCTCGGACAGGATCAGGTCCTGGCCCTGGGGGACGGGCAGCCCCAGCTCGGGGTCGAAGGCGTACAGCGCCATCTCCTTCTCGGGGATGTAGCCGCCGCAGATCAGGTACGAGATCAGGGTGTTGTCCTCCAGGGCGACGAAGACATGGCCGACGCCGGTGGGGAAGTACACGGCGCGCGGGCTCTCCTGGTCGAAGAGCACCACATCGTGCCGCCCGAAGGTGGGCGAACCCACCCGTACGTCGATGACGATGTCCAGGGCCCGGCCGCTGGGGCAGCACACGTACTTGGGCCTGCCGGGCGGCGCCGCGGTGTAGTGCAGGCCGCGCACCACACCGCGCCGGGACCGGCTGAAGCTGGCCTGGGACACGGCGAAGACGGGGCGGCCCACCGCGCGGGCGAAGTCCTCCTCGCTCAACGACGGTACGGTCAGGCTGTTTTCGTCGCGTCCGTCGCGTTCGCCGGGGACGGTGAATGCGAAGGCGCCGCGCACGGCGAGCTCTCGGGCTGGCATGGCGGGGCTACGCCTCCTGCTCGGCGAGGGTGCGTACGGTGCGCACGAGTCCTTGGGACAGCGACACCTCGGGCCGCCAGCCGGTGACGGCGCCGAACGCGGAGGAATCGATCTCGTAGCTGTGGAAGTCGGTGGCCTCGGCCTGCTCCGGGGCACCCACCGCGACCACCGGGACCGGCGGCCGTCCGGTGTGCCCGGCCACCGTACGGGCGATCCGCGCAAAGACCTCGCCCAGCCGCTCGCCCTGTCCGCTGCCCAGGAGCCAGTGCCCGCCCGCCAGTTCATCGGCGTGGTCCAGAGCCGCCACGAAGGCGCGGGCCACGTCCTGGACATGGATCAGGTCCCGCAGCACGCTGCCGTCGTGCCACAGGGTGAGGGACCGGCCGGCCAGCGCGCGGCGGATCATCGTGGAGACCACGCCCCGGTCCTGGACGGTGGAGGCCGGCTCGTGGCCGAAGACGGTGGGCATCCGCAGCGAGATCCCCCGCAGCGCCCCGCGCGCGGTCGCCCGCTTCAACTCCTGCTCAGCGGCGAGCTTCTGACGGTCGTAGGCGCCCTGGGGAAGGTCGGGCTCGCTGCCGTCGATACGTTCCCTGGCCGACAGGCCGACCTGGGAGATCGTCCCGGCGAACAGCACGACGGGCGGCGGGCCGGTCCTCGGGCGTGCGGCCAGCACCTCCACGAGGTCGCTGACCAGGCCGAGATTGACCCGCTCGGCGATCGGGTCGCCCGCGTCCAGCCGCCAGCGCGCCGGGCCGACCATGTGGGCCACGAGATGCACCACCGCGTCCGAGCCCGCCACCGCGCCGGCCAGCGCGCCGGGCACGGTGAGATCCGCCGTACGCACCTCGATGTCGGCCGCGGCCCCGGCGGGTACGGGCGTGGGGCGCCGTGAGACCAGCCGCAGCCGGATCGAGCGGTGCGCCAGCTCACGCGCCAGCGCGCACCCGATCAGGCCGGAGGCGCCGAGAATCGTCACCAGGGGGCGGTGCTCGGGCCCGGCAGGTGCACCGGAACGGGCAGCAGCGGTCACCGCCACCGCTCCTCGATCCGGCGGCAGTCGGCGTACCGCGGCAGCACGCCGCGCGCCTCGGCCTGGGCGAAGGTCATCGCCGAGCGGTCCCGCGCCGAGAGGAGGGGGCTCACCCCGGGCGGGACGGGAAGGGCCAGCTCGGGGTCCAGCGGCGAGAGGGCGAACTCGCTGTCCGGGTCGTGCCCGGCGGAGAGCATGTAGAACAGCACCGTGTCGTCCTGGAGCGAGATGAACGCATGGCCCACGCCCACCGGGTAGTACACGGCGCGGACCGTGTCCTCGCCCAGGACCACGGAATCGGTGAGCCCGTACGTCGGCGAGCCCACACGGGTGTCGACGATGACATCGACGGCCCTGCCGCGCAGACAGTAGACGTACTGCGCCTGGCCGGGCGGCGCGGCACTGACGTGGATGCCGCGGACCACCCCCCGCCGGGACACGCTGTGGCTGGACTGCACGACGGGGAACAGCGGGTGCCCCACGGCGGCGGTGAACGCCTTCTCCTCGTACGGCGAGGTGAACATCCCCCGGTCGTCGGGGAAGGAACGCGCGGTGAACTCGAAGGCACCCTTGACCTTCAACTCACGTGCCTGCACGGTGCTTTCTCCTCCTGCTCGGGCCGGTGCTCAGGCGCGGAACTGCGCGGTGAGCTTCTCCAGGGCCGGGACGGCCTCGATCGGGCTGGGGGAGGCCAGCAGATCCCGGTACACCTCGGCGGCGCCCTCGCGGAACGAGGGCTCGGTGAGCAGTCGCTCCAGCTGCTCGCCCACCTTCCGGGCGGAGAAGTCCGCGCGCTCGGTGTAGAGCCCCGCGCCCATCCGCTCGACGTACTGGGACAGCGCGAGGTGATCGCCCATGCGGGTGGGCAGGATGAGCTGGGGCACCTTGTGGGCCACCGCCGCCGCGTAGGTGCCCGTACCGCCGTGGTGGACGATCGCTGAGCACTCGCGCAGCACCAGGTCCAGGGGTACGTAGTCGATCGTGCGGACGTTCTCGGGAAGGGTGAAGCCGGAGGTGAACTGCCCCGCGCTGACCGTGGCGACCACTTCGACGTCCAGGTCGGCCGCCGTCAGCAGCAGTTCGGTGACCAGCGCCTCGTCGTCGGCGAAGTACTTGCGCATGCTCATCCCCATGGTCAGACAGACCCGTGGCCGCTTGGGCGGGGTCCGCAGCCAGTCGGGGAAGACACCGGGGCCGTTGTAGGCGACCCGGCGCAGCGGGAGGTAGCGCACGTCGGCCGGGAGCCGCAGCCGCGCCGGCATCGTGTCGATGCTCCACTGGCCGAAAAGGAGCTCGCGGTCGTAGCGCAGGCCCAGCCGCGACATCGTCGGGGCCATCGCGTCCACCAGCAGTGGCCCGCCCAGTTCCCCGGGCGAGTTGAGCACCTCGGCGTAGCGGTCGCGGAACCGGGCGACCAGGTCCAGGCCCCACAGGATGCGGGCGTGGGCGGCCCCGCAGGCCCGCGCGGCGATGCCGGCGCCGAAGCACATCGGATCCCACAGCACCAGGTCCGGCCGCCAGGAGCGGGTGAAGTCCACCAGATCCTCCAGCGCGGGGCGGCCGGTGGACTCCGAGGGATACCCCAGGGTGATCATCGAGATCAGGTGGTACCGGACGGCCTTGCGGACCTCCGGGTCCGTCAGCTCCTGCTCGCTCACGCCCAGCCTGGCGGCCAGCAGGTCGAGGGTTTCCTCGCTCGCCACGGACGGCAGGACGGTGCCGAGATCGACCGTCTCGCCGACCGGCACCGCCTTCAGACCGGCCGCCATGATGTCCTCGGCCATGTCCGGCGAGGTGGCCACGCAGACGTCGTGGCCCGCGCTCTGCAGGGCGTGGGCCAGCGGAACCACCGGATAAAGGTGGGCAGTTGCCGGGAAGACGGCGAAAAGGACCCGCATCGGCGCTCTCCATTCAGGGGTTCGGGGGGGGCAACAGTGGCCGGGACGGCCGTCAGCCTGCCGCGAGCGCTTCCAGCTCGCCGACGAGTTCGGCGGGCAGGGGCATCGCGGCCATGGAGGCCGCGCCCTCGCGTGCCCTGCGCGCATAGGCCGGGTCCATGAGCAGCTCGCCGCACGCCGTCTCGACGTCTTCGGAGGTGGCCTCGCCGACCGGGATGGTCAGGCCGGCGCCGAAGTCGGAGACCAGGCGGGACTGCACCTCGGAGATGTACATCTTGGCGATGTTCAGCTGCGGCACCCCGGCGTTCAGGGCCACCATGCTGGTGTTGGTGCCGCCGTGGCTGACGACCAGGTCGCAGGTGGGCGCGATGACGTCCAGCGGGATCCAGCCCGCCCTGACCCCCGGTATCTCCGCGCGCAGCTGGGCGGCGATCTCCTCGGGCGCCGCGATCACGATCTCCGCGTCCAGCTTGGCGGCCGTCCCGGCCAGTTGGCGCAGGAAGTCCGAGCCGCGGCCCAGGGCCTCGAAGGTCTTCTCGTCGGTGACGCGGGTGCCGGTGGTCACACAGATCCGGCGGCGCTCACCGCGGGTGTACATCCACGGCTCCAGGCGTCGCTGGAGATTGGCGGGCATCCAGCGCATCGGCCGGCCCGCCTCGGCCGACTCCTGGCCGGCGGGCACGAGCGCGGGCGGGCAGATGTCCAGCACCAGGTCCGGCTCCGGCAGGCGCTCGGCCCCCAGCTCGGCCAGCTCCGGCGCGAGTTCCTCGCTGCCGCCCAGGTCGTACCCGCTCCAGTCCCCCAGCCCCCAGGGGTGTCGTACGTAGGGGACGCCCAGCCGCGCGGCGATCAGCTGTCCGGCGTAGGCCAGCCTGCCGCCGACCACCACGTCGGGCCGCCACCGCTCGGCGAGGCCGGTCAGCGCGGGCAGACTGCCCCGCGCCACCCGCGCGTACCAGCGGCCCACCAGGCGCATCTGCTGCGCCGGGTCCGCGAGCATCCGGGTGGGGTCCTCGGTCCCGTCCTTGGAGACGATCTCCAGGTCTGCCATGGTCACGACGGGCACCGGCGGCAGACAGACGCCCTCGACGACCGGGACGTTCTCCTCGATCGTGGCGACGAAGACCTCGTGTCCGCCGCCGCGCAGGGCGGTGGCCAGCGGGGCGAAGGTGAAGACGGTGGCGGGGCTGCCCCCGGCCAGGAAAAGGAACTTCACGGGCTCTCCCTATGCGGTCAGGTCGGGCGGGGGAACGTCCCGCCACTGGGCGAGAACACCGGCACGGACCGCCTCGGCCAGCGACTGCGACCGGGCGTCCTTCTCCGAGATCAGCGGCGGCTCCGTATACCCCCAGGGCAGCGCCAGTTCGGCGTCCAGCGGGTCGATGTCGATCTGGGTGCCGGGGACGTAGGTGCTGGAGACGACGTAACAGATGCAGGTGTCGTCCTGGAGCGTGAGGAATCCGTGGCCCACGCCCTCGGGCACGAACACCGATGTGCCGGAAGCGGCGTCCAGGGTGTTGACGACGCTGTGCAGATAGGTCGGGGACCCGATGCGCAGGTCCACCAGGATGTCCCGCGCGGCCCCCCGGACGCAGGAGACGTACTTCGCCTGGCCCGGCGGGATGGTCACGCTGTGAATGCCGCGCAGGGTATTGCGACGGGACACCGAGTAGTTGATCTGGCGCGGCCGAAAGGCGAATCCGAGGACGCGCTCCAGCTCATCGGTGCGCAGGGACTCGTAGAACGACCCGCGCTCGTCGTGGAGCTGTTCGGGGGTGATGACGAACGCCCCCGGTATCGGGGTCTGTACGGCCCGTACCGCCATGACGTCTCCTCCCGCTCAACTCGTGGAACCGGCGGCCAGCCGTTCCAGGTCGGCGACGACCTGCGAGGTGACCGGCATCCGCTCGACCTCGCGGGCCAGCTCCTGCGCACGGTCCCGGAACCCGGGCTCGTCCAGAACGCGCAGCAGCGCCGCACGGACCTGGTCGGGAGCGTCCTGGGCGGCGGCGGTGTCCAGCGTGAGCCCCGCACCCACCGCCGCCAGCCGGTCGCCGTTGGCGAACTGGTCGGCCAGCTGCGGAAGGGCCAGCTGGGGCAGGCCGTAGGCGCTGGCCGTGGTCACGGTCCCGGTGCCGCCGTGGTGCACCATGGCGGTGCAGCCGCCGAGGAAGAAGTGCAGCGGCGTGGGGTCGATCATCGTTACGTTCGCCGGCACCGGGCCGATCGACTCCCGGAAGGACTCCTCGACGGTGACCAGCGCCTCGGTGTCGGCCAGGCCCTCGAAGGCGCCCAGGACCCGCCGCATCAGGGGTACGCCGTTCAGCTCCAGAGTGCGGGCGCCCATGGAGACCGCGACCCGCCGCCGCCCCCCGGGCGGTCTGCGGTCGCCGCTCTCCTGCCACTCGGCGCGCAGCCAGGGCGGCAGCGCGCCATTGCCGTTGTAGGGGAAGTGCCGTACGGGCAGGGCTGGTTCAGCTCCCGGGATGCGCAGCGACGGCGGGCAGGGGTCCAGGATCACGGTGGGGTCGGGCAGGCCGTCCAGGCCCAGGCCCCGGCACACCTCCTCCAGCCGGGGCCCGGCGTTCTCCCGCATGGGGCGGGAGAGCGGGTCGACGCCCCAGCGGTGGTGCACCACCGGCACGCCCAGCACCCCGCCGACGATCAGGGACTTGAACTCCAGCATGTCGGAGATCAGCACATCGGGACGGAAGGCACGGGCGAAGTCCAGGTAGTGCGGCAGCAGTTGGGCGATGTGCTCGACCCAGGTGTCCGGGTAGCCGGCCATGTCCTCCTGAGTGGGGCGGCCGTAGGTGTGGATGAGCCGTTCCCCGTCGCGCAGCAGGGCCAGCATGCGGTCCTGGGTGTGGAACCGCTCGCCGATCACGACGGGGTTCAGCCCGGCCGACCGGACCGCCTCCTCGACATCGGGCTGCCCCACGACCAGCACCTCGTGCCCGGCGGCACGCAATGCGCAGGCCAGCGGGACCAGCGGGAGGAAGTGGGTGGACAGCGGCGTCGTCGTCACAAGGACGCGCATGAAACCTCCTGGCGGTGCTCGGCGGTCAGGTCCTGAAGTACGGGAACGATGTCGGCCGGGCCCGGTGTGGCGAGCAGATCGTGGTGGAGCTCGGTGGCACCGGCCGCGAAGGAGGGCTCGGTCAGCAGGCGCAGCAACTGGCCGCGCATCGCCTCCACGGTGAATCCCTCGGTGTCCATGGCAAGGCCCGCCCCGCGGCCGTGCACGTACTGGGCGGTGGCCATCGCCACCCCCCGGTCCCAGGCGCTCAGCGCGCCGGTGATCAGCTGGGGCAGCCGCTGGGCGGCCGCGGCGGCGAAGGTGCCGAAGCCGCCGTGGTGGACGATGGCCGAGCAGGTCGGCAGCAGTTGGTTGAGCGGTACGTAGTCGACGGTGCGGACGTTGCCGGGAACGGCACCGACCGAGCCGAGCTGGTCGGCGTTCAAGGTGGCGACGAACTCGGCGTCCAGGCCGGACATCATCTCCAGCACGTCCGCGATGGGCACCCCGCTGTTGATGAACCGCTCGCGCCCGGTCACTCCCAGGGTCAGACAGACCCGCGGGCGCTCCGGCGCGGCGCGCAGCCAGGCCGGCAGGGCGGCGGGGCGCTGATGGGGGACGGCGCGGACCGAGACGGTGCGCGTGTCCACCGGCAACCGCATCCGGGGCGGCATCAGGTCCACCGTCCACTGGCCCAGAAACATCTCCGCCTCGGGCTCCAGGCCGAAGCGGCGGTGCACCGGCGCCATCAGCCGTGCCATCGGGTCGCTCTCCGCGCCGGTGGCCGGTCCGCCCCGCAGCCGCGCGCACCGCTCACGGATCCAGCCGAAGTAGTCCAGCCCCCACAGCAGCCGGGCGTGGGCGGCGCCGCACGCCCGCGCCGCCACGGGGGCGGCGAGGAACGCGGGGTCCCACAGCACCAGGTCGGGCCGCCAGTCGCGGGCGAAGGCGACCAGGTCGTCCACCATCGCCTGCTGGTCCGCGTCCGGTGCGCGGCCGGGGTAGTGGAAGGAGAGGACGGGCAGAATGCGGTGCCGGAAGAACTCCCACCGGTGGGCGTCGGCCGGGTCCAGCGCCAGCGCCGCTCCCAGCGCGTCCAGCTCCGCCTCGGGTATCGGCGCGGCCGGTGCGGTGTCCGCCCGCTCCCCCAGCGACACCGGCGTCAGGCCGGCGGCGAGGGTGGTCCCGGCGAGAGCGGGGTAGCTGGCCACGCACACCTGATGGCCCGCGTTCTGCAGGGCCCACGCCAGGGGCGCGACCGGATACAGATGGGATGTCGCCGGCCATGTCGCGAACATGATCCGCATGCTGCTCCTCCTTCCGTGCGGCGGGGACGGTCGTACGGACCGCTCAGCGCACCTCGACGATCTCGAACTGGCCCTGCTTCGCCAGGAGTTCGCCCTTGGCGTCGCGCACCCAGGTCACCAGGACGTGGCGGCCGCGCTGCAGGGGCACCTGGATCACCTGGGAGGCGCCGGTGGACAGCGGGAGGCTGCCCAGCCCGGTGGAGGTGTCGAAGGGCGGGGTGGGCGAGGCGCCTTCGTTGACGGCGTCGAAGAACGCCTGGAGCTCGGCCCTGTCAACGCCCTTGTCCAGCGGGAAGAGCACCGCCTCGTTGTGCCGGTCCGGCAGCTGGTTGGTGAACCGAAGCGGCTTGCCCGCCCGCAGCGTGCCGTCCACCGTGAAGCGGGGCCCGGCGCCCGGCACCTCCTTGGAGGTGATGGTCGCCGTGGGTACGGGTGTCCTTCCCGAGACCGCTCCCGCGACCGTCAGGGTGCGCTGCCGGGGCTGGGAGCCCTGGCTGTAGAGGTAGTCGAACAGCACGTACTCGCCGGGGACCAGCGTCTGGGTGAACCGACCCGGCTTGCCGGGGTGGATGACCACCCCTCCCAGGAACGCGGTGGAACCGTCCGGGTTCTGGCGGGCCAGCCCGACCCAACCGGAGCCCTCGTGGGTGGTGGAGGAGCGGAAGGTGGCCGGCCCCGGGGTGGCGGTGGCCGGGGCGGTCAGGGACGTGTCGGTGGAGACGATGTCCAGGGTCCGTATGTGCCGGGCGCCGGCCGAAGGCGGGGCGTCGGAGGCCGGGGGCGCAGCGACGGCGGGGGCGGCGCCGGCCACGGTGGCCAGCAGCAGGGCTCCGGCGGTCAGGGACAGCGCCCGGCGGGCGTGGGTGCGGTGCATGGCTTCTCCAGTGGTCGGTGCTGCGGGTACGGCTCTCAGGCCGCGGCTCGCGCGCCGGGCAGCGCGCCCACGAACAGGCCGGGGCCGCCCTGGGGGTCGGCGAGGTAGCGCACCGAGAGGCCGGCGCGGGTGTAGGCCGCCTCGTACTCGGCGCGCTCGAACAGCGTCATCCGGTGGGTGTCGGAGAAGTGCCGGATTCCGTCCTGCGCCCCGGCCACCACGTAGTGCACATCCATTCGCGTCGCCCGGCCCTCGCGCACCGAGTGCGAGACCCGCGAGATGGTCCGCCCGTCCACGGTCACCACATCGCCGCCCACATAGTTGTCGCGGAAGTTCTCCGGGAACCACCAGGGCTCGATGACCACGACACCGCCGGGCCGGAGGTGTCGTGCCATGGCGGCCAGCGCCGAGTCCAGCTCCTCGGGGGTCCTGGCGTAGCTGATGGAGCTGAACATGCAGGTGACGACGGAGAACGTGGACCCGATCGCGAAGTCGCGCATATCGCCGTGGTGCAGAGGGATCTGCGGCAGCCGCTCCTTGGCCACCCGCAGCATGTCGGCCGACAGGTCGATGCCCTCGACACGCTCGAAGTGGTCCTGGAAGTGCACCAGATGGGACGCCGGGCCGCAGGCCACGTCCAGCAGGGAGGAGGCGTCGGGATTGGCCTCGCGGATCACCGCGGCGACCCGCGCGGCCTCCTCCGCGTACGCCTTGCCGCGTCCTCGGTAGATGGCCTCGTACACATCCGCTGTGTCGAAGAGGCTGGTGACATCGGCGCTGCTCATGGTCTGCCTTTCGGGTGGGGTACTCATGACGTGGCCAGCACCTCGTGCAGGGCGCTGATGACGCTGTCCTGGGTGTCCTTGGCCAGCGAGGGGTACATGGGCAGCGAGAAGATCTCCTGGGCGAGGGCCTCGGTGACCGGCAGCGCCCCCTTCTCGTAGCCGAGGTGGGCGAAGCCGCTCATGGTGTGCACGGGCCACGGGTAGCTGATGTTCAGCTCGATGCCGAAGCGCTTGAGCTCCCGGAGGATCTCGTCGCGCCGCGGGTGGCGCACCACGTACACGTAGTAGACGTGGTCGTTGCCCGGCGCCAGGACGGGCAGTTGCAGACCGCCGGGCCCGGTCAGATCGCGCAGCCCCTCGGCGTAGCGGTCGGCCACCGCGCGCCGGCCGGCGATGTAGCCGTCCAGACGGCGCAGCTTGCGGCGCAGGATCTCGGCCTGCACCTCGTCCAGGCGGCTGTTGTGGCCCGGTGTCTGCACGACGTAGTAGACGTCGTCCATGCCGTAGTAGCGCAGCCGGCGCAACGATGTGTCCACCGCCGCGTCGGAGGTGATCACCGCGCCGCCGTCGCCGTAGGCGCCGAGCACCTTGGTGGGGTAGAAGGAGAACGCCGCGGCATCCCCCATCGTCCCGGCGAGCCGGCCGTGGTGGCGGGCTCCGTGCGCCTGGGCGCAGTCCTCCAGGATGCGCAGGCCGTGCTCCTCGGCCAGCTCGCGCAGCGGGGCCATCTGCACGCACTGGCCGTACAGGTGCACCGGCAGCAGTGCTTTGGTGCGGTCGGTGACGGCCGCGGCGACCCGGGAGGTGTCCATCAGGCAGGTGTCGGGGTGCACATCGACGAACACCGGGGTGGCGCCGATCGCGTCGATGGCCAGCACCGTGGGCGCTGCGGTGTTGGAGACCGTGATGACCTCGTCGCCGCGGGTGACGCCCAGGGCCTCCAGGCCCAGCCGTACCGCGTTGGTTCCGTTGTCGACGCCGACACAGTGGGCCACGCCGTGGTGCGCGGCGTATTCGTCCTCGAAGCCCAGGACGCTCTTGCCCAGGACCAACTGGCCCGAGGCGAAGACCGTTTCGACCGCGTCGAGCAGGTCCTCCCGCTCACTGCGGTACTCCGGCAAGTAGTCCCACACACGCGTGGTCATCGGTCAGCCTCCCAGGTCGGGGCGCCCGCTCTGTCGTCGGAACGCTCGGGGTCGTCGGCACAGCGGGGGTCATCGGCGCAGCAGGCCACGCGCTCGCCCCCAGCCCGCGGCGATGTCGGCGTCCATCTGGTTGAGCCGTGCCGCGATTACTTGATCGAATCCGTCCATGAAGTACTCGTCGCCGGCCTGGGGGACGATGTGGCCGCCGCCGGCGACGAAGCCCTCCACCACCTGGCGCAGCGAGGTGTCCGGGCCCACCCGCCCGGCGATGTAGCGGTCGGCGCCGGCCAGTCCCGGAAAGCCCGCCTCGCGGTAGAGATAGACATCACCGAGGAGGTCGATCTGGGCCGCCGCCCGGATGTGCGCCGCGGGCCGCATCGTCTCGGGCCGGATACGGGGCAGCTCGGCCTCGGCGCCCGACTTGAGCCCGTGCAGCGCGTAGCCGTAGTCCACCTCCAGGGAGGGGGTGACCCTGGCCGCCTTCTCCTCGAACGCGGCGAGGGCGGCGCGCAGTTCGGCGCGCTCCTCGGCAGGGAGGCGCCCGTCGGGCCGGCCGCTGTAGTCCTCGCGCAGGTTGAGGAAGTCCAGCGGGCGGCCGGGGGCCGCGCTGTCCAGGTCGGCGACGAAGTCGAGCAGGTCCAAAAGGCGGTGGGCGCGGCCCGGCAGGACGATGTAGTTCAGCCCGAGCCGCACCGGCTGGTCGTCTCGCGCGCGCAGTTCCTGGAAGCGTCGCAGATTCGCGCGCACCCGGCCGAAGGCGTTCTTCTTGCCCGTGGTGGCCTCGTACTCGGCGTCGTCGAGCCCGTACAGCGACGTGCGGATCGCGTGGAAGTCCCACAGGCCCGGCTGGCGGGCGAGGGTCTGCTCGGTCAGGGCGTAGGCGTTGGTGTAGAGCGTCATCCTGAAGCCGCGGCCGGCCGCGCGGCTCACCAGCTCCCCCAGGCCCGGGTTGGTGAGGGGTTCCAGGCCGCCGGAGACGTAGAGAGCGTACGGATTGTCGTTGGGCATCTCGTCGATGACCGAGGCGAGGGCGGCGTTACCGCTCTCAAGCGCCGAGGCCTCGTAGCGGGCGCCGGTGACCCGTACGCAGAAGTGGCAGCGGAACATGCACGTCGGGCCGGGGTAGAGGCCCAGGATGTGCGGGTAGCCGGGCCTGCCCTCCAGGACGGCGTCGAAGACGCCCTTGGCCTCCAGCGGCAGCACCGTGTTGGACCAGTACTTGCCCGCCGGGCCCGCGATCACGGCGGCGCGCAGCTGCGGCAGTCGGCCGAACAGCTCCAGCGCGCGGCCGAACTCCTCTTTCTCCAGCCCCAGTTGGCAGCGTACGGACTCCAGGGCGGTGAACGGCTCGGCGCCGTAGTGGGCGCACAGCGCCACCAGCGACGGGGCCAGGCGGGCCGCCTCCTGCGCCGGGCAGTGTCCGCCCGCCACCAGCAGGTCGCTCACGGCCGCGGTGGCGGCCGCGCGGTCGGTGCCCGAATTCCACTGCCCGAGGGCCGCCGGCGCGGCGGCCGAGGTCGGCGTCATGGCTGTTCTCCCTTCATCCGCTTCCGGCGGGCGGTGATCTCCGCGCCCCGGGAAACGGCCAGTCGTACGACGTTGCACACCCTGCGGATGTCCTCGCGGGAGACGCCGGAGCCGGTCGGCAGCGCGAAGACGCCGGCGGCCAGCCGTTCGGTGTGCGGCAGTTGGACGGACCCGTGGGACCTGTACGGCTCCAGGAGGTGGCAGGGCGGCGAGAAGTAGGGCTTGGCGGTGGCGTGTTCGGCTCCCAGTACCTCGATCAGCAGATCGCGCCCGATGCCCGTCACGCTCTCGTCGATCAGGCCGATGACGTACTGGTAGTTGTTGGCCTCGCGCCGGTCGTGCGTCACGACGGTCAGACCGGGTACGCCCTGCAGTTCGGCCAGGTAGAACTCGTAGTTGGCGCGGTTGTGCGCCACCGCCTCCTCGAAGGCGTCCAGCGAGGTGAGCGCCATGGCGGCGGACGCCTCGCTCATCTTGCCGTTGGTGCCGCCGGCCGGGCTGCCCCCCGCGAGCCCGATGCCGAAGTTGTGCAGCGCCCGCACCCGCTGGGCGAGACCATCGTCGTCCGTGACGATCGCACCGCCCTCGAAGCCGTTGACCACCTTCGTGGCGTGGAAGCTGAAGACCTCGGCGGTGCCGAAGCTGCCGATGGGACGCCCGTCCGCGGTGCAGCCGATGGCGTGCGCCGCGTCGAAGAACAGCGGCAGACCGTGTTCCGCGGCGATCTTCTCCAGCGCGTCCACGTCACAGGGCCGGCCCCACAGGTGCACTCCGAGGATCGCCGCGGTCTGCGGGCCCACAGCGGCGGCCACCGCGGCCGGGTCCATTCCGCCGGTGTGCGGGTCCACGTCCACGAAGACCGGCTGGAGGCCCACCCAGCGCACCGCGTGGGCGGTGGCCGCGAAGGTGAGCGACGGCATGATGACCTCGCCGGTCAACTCGCTGGCCTGAACGAGCAGTTGGAGGGCGACGGTGGCGTTGCAGGTGGACACGCAGTTGCGTACGCCCGCCAGTTCGGCGACCCGGTCCTCGAACTCCAGCGCCAGCGGGCCGCCGTTGGTGAGCCACTGGTTGTCCAGCACCCAGTTCAGGCGGTCGAAGAGGCGGCCGCGGTCGATGCGGTTGGGCCGGCCGACATAGATCGGCTGCAGGAAGGCGGAGCGGCCCCCGAAGAGCGCGAGGTCGCTCACTGCACGCTTCACACCGCCGCCCTGGCAGCCGGTGGCGCGTCGAAGATCTGTCGCACGTCCTTAACTCCTTGGTCCGGTCGCATTGCGGAAGCGGCCGGTACGGGCCGTCCGGTACACCTCGTCCAGCAGGCGCGCATGGCGCAGCGGGTCCTCCGCGTCGGGGGCGGACCCGGATCTGACCGCACCGGCGAAGGCGGAGACCGCCTTGGCGACCTGGTCGTCGGCCCGCAGCAGCACCTGCCGCGATCCGCCGGAGCGGTGTTCCACCAGCAGGGTGGGGCGGTGCCCGGCGGGCGGGGTGAACGCCCGGTCCAGGGTGATCCGCCCCTCGCTGCCCCACAGCTGGTAGTGGCACCGATAGGCGTGGTCCAGGCCGAAGGTCAGCTGGGCGGTGACCCCGCCGCCGGTCCTGAGCAGGGCCGCGCCCGAGGTCTCCACCTCGTGCTCGGCGCCGGTGCTGAGTACCGCGCCGACCACCTCCAGATCTCCGCCCAGCAGGTGCAGGGCCGCGCGGATGGGGTAGATGCCCAGCTCGCGCAGGGCGCCGCCGCCGAGCTGCGCGTTGTAGCGGATGTCGTCGCCCGGCAGCGCGGGAATGGCGAACGAGGCCTGGAAGTCGCGCAGTTCGCCGATGACGCCGTCGGCGACCATGCGGCGTACGTCCTCGTGCTGGGAGTGATGGACGAACATCATGTTCTCCATCAGCACCAGGCCCAGTGAGCGGGCCAGGTCCAGCAGCTCGCGGGTGCGCTCCAGCTGGGTGGTCAGCGGCTTCTCGGCGAGCACGTGCTTGCCCGCCTCCAGGGCCGCCTGCGTCCACCGGGCGTGCAGGGCGGCGGGCAGCGGTATGTACACCGCGTCCACGTCCGCCAGCTCCAGGAGCCGGTCATAACCGTGCACGGCGCGGCAGCCGTACTGCCGGGCCAGCTCGGCGGCCTTGCCGGCGCTGCGGCTGGCCACCGCGGTGATCTCCACAGCACGGTGGCTGTGCAGGGCGGGCAGAATCCGGCGGCGGGCGATCTCGGCAGCGCCCATCACACCGATCCTCACCGGACGGTCCGTCACGGCCGCACCGCCCCGGTCGTCAGGCAGGCCAGCAGGGTGCGGGCCTGCACATTGAGGTAGTGGCCGTGCTGGACCAGCCAGCTGAGCTGCGCCGGGGTGACCCACCGGTATCCGGGCGGGCATTCCCGCGGCGCCTCGTCCTCGGACACGTCCACGATGAGGTAGCGGCTCTCGGCGGCCAGGAACCGCCCGCCCTCCTCGGAGTGGACGGCGCTGTAGCGGATCCGGTCCGGCCCGGCGGCCAGGACCTGGTCCAAAAAGGGCGGGCGCGGTCCGGGCGCCGGCGCCACGTGGTTCTCGGGGGTGCACTGAACGGTGGGGGCCAGTTCGACCGTGTCCAGGAAGCCGCCCTCCACCTTCGCGTGCACCAGGACGTGCGGGACGCCGCCGATGCTGCGGCGCAGGAAGGCGGTGACACCCAGCCCGTGCGGCGCGAACAGCGGCTGTGTCCAGGACGGGACCTCGCGGTTGCCGGCCCGTACGGACACCGCCACGACGCTGAAGTACCGGCCGTCCTCGTGGACGATGGCGTCCGCTCCCCGCTTCCAGCCGCCGACCCGGTCCAGCGCGATGCGCTCGGCGGTGACGGAGTGCCGGGCGCGCTCGGCGGTGAACCAGGACATCAGGTCGGCATCGCTGTGCAGCGCCGACTCGGCGCCGTCCTGCCCGGTCAGCGGCAGACAGGACAGCACGGTGCGGGCGTCCATGTTGACCACGTTGTCCCGGCGCAGCAGTTCCCCGATCTGCCCGAGCGTCAGCCAGCAGAACCCTTCCTCCGCGGGGACGTCGTCATGGGCCAGAACCACCATGTTCCGGTTGCTCTTGCGGTAGAACCACGAGCCGTGTTCGGACTGGAGCACATCGGCCAGCACCTGTCCGCGGCGCGGGTCGGTGAAGTAGTCGATGTAGCGCACCCGCGCACCGCGGTGCACCCGGGTGTAGTTGCTGCGGGTGGCCTGCACGGTCGGCGAGAGCTGCAGGAGGTTGGGATTGCCCGGCTCCATCTTGGCCTGCATCAGGAAGTGCAGTACGCCGTCGATCTCCTTGGCGAGGATGCCGAGGATGCCCACCTCGGGCTGACGGATGATGGGCTGGCTCCACTGCCGGTACGGCTCCTCGCCGACGGTGACCCGCAGGCCCTCGACGGAGAAGAAGCGCCCGCTGCTGTGGCGCAGATTGCCGGTGGCGCCTTCGAAGGACCAGCCGTCCAGTTCGGCGAAGGGTATCCGCTCGACGCTGAAGTCATGGGCGCGGCGGCAGCGCTCCAGCCACGGCCCGAAGTCCTCGGTGGGCAGCCCCGCTCCCTGGGGCGTGGCGGTCGAGCGCGCGATGCGGGCCGGGAGCCCGGCGTCCGCACGCAGCTGGGGCAGACCTGGTCCGGCGGGTGTGGGCGGGGCGACTTTCGACAGCATCTATCAACTCCGTGTGGTGTCACGGGCGCCTCAGCGGGCCCTGACGAACTCCTGCACCGAGGAGATGACGTAGTCGGCCATCTCGTCGGTGATGCCCGGGTAGACCCCGACCCAGAAGGTCTGCTCGGTGATCAGGTCGCTGTTGGTCAGCTCCCCCGCCACGCGCTGCGGCTGCCCGATGTAGGCGGGATGCCGGGTGAGGTTGCCGGCGAACAGCCGCCGGGTGCCGATCTTGCGGGCCTCCAGGTAGTCGGTGAGTTCCGCGCGGCGGAACGGTGCCTGCGGGTCCACCGTGATCACAAAGCCGAACCAGCTGGGGTCGCTGCGCTCGGTGGCCTCGGGCAGGATCAGCCAGGGCAGCCCGTCCAGGCCCTCGCGCAGCCGCCGCCAGTTGTGCCGCCGCGCGGCGCAGAACTCCTCCAGCCGGTTCAGCTGGCTCAGGCCCAGAGCGGCCTGCAGGTCCGTGGCCTTCAGGTTGTAACCGACGTGCGAGAAGATGTACTTGTGGTCGTAACCCTCGGGCAGCGTCCCCATCTGGTACTTGAACCGCTTGAAGCAGGTGTCGCTCTCGCCGGGCTCGCACCAGCAGTCCCGGCCCCAGTCGCGCATCGACTCCACGATCCGGGCCAGCGCCAGGTCCGAGGTCAGTACGCAGCCGCCCTCCCCCATCGTGAGGTGGTGGGCCGGGTAGAAGCTGACGGTGGACAGGTCGCCGAAGGACCCGGTCACCTGCCCGTCGTAGGTCGAGCCGACCGCGTCGCAGTTGTCCTCGATGAAGAACAGACCCTTGTCGGCGGCCAGTTGGGCGATCTCGGTGGCCTGGAAGGGGTTGCCGAGGGCGTGCGCGATGATGATGGCGCGGGTCCTGGGGCCGATCGCCTGCGCCACCCTGTCCGCCGTGGTGTTGTACGTGCCCAGCTCCACGTCCACGAAGACCGGGACCAGACCGTTCTGCAGAATCGGGTTGACGGTGGTGGGGAAGCCCGCCGCCACGGTGATCACCTCGTCGCCCGGCCGCAGCCGGTGCTCCTCCAAGAGGTGCGAGGTGAGCGCGGACATCGCCAGGAGGTTGGCGGAGGAGCCGGAGTTGGTCAGATGGGCCTTGCGGCGCCGCAGCCTGCGGGCGAACTCGGATTCGAATCTGCGGGAATGCCGCCCCGCGGCGATCCGCATCTCCAACGCGGCCTCGACCAGCGCCACCCGGTCCTCCTCGTCCAGTACGGCGCCGGAGGGCCAGATCTCGGTGACCCCCGGCACGAACCCCCCGCCGCCCTGAGAGTCCCGGTGGTACTTGCGCACCTCGTCCAGTACGAGCGCCTTGTGCTGGCTCATCTCCGTGTCGTTCCTCTCGTGATCACTGGTACGCGGGGGCGGGCCGCCCCGGACCTGGGTGCCGGACTCGGCTATGCCGCCCGGTATTTGGCGGCCTTCCACCAGTCGGTGTTGTCGCGGTACCAGGCGACCGTCTCGGCCAGGCCGCTCGTAAAGGCCATCCGCGGGGCGTAGCCCAGCTCCTGGCGCACCTTGGAGTCGTCCAGGGCGTAGCGCCGGTCGTGTCCCTTGCGGTCCTGGACGTAGCGCACCATCGTCGTCGGCGCATCCAGCAGAGTCAGCAGCTGTTCGGTGATGCCGAGATTGGTCTGCTCGTCGCCGCCGCCCACGTTGTAGATTTCGCCGGCCCGGCCGCCCGTCAGCACCAACTGCACCGCCCGGCAGTGGTCGTCGACGTGCAGCCACTCGCGTCGGTTGAGCCCGTCCCCGTACAGCGGGAGCGGTTCGCCCTCCAGCAGGTTGGTGATGAAGCGCGGGATGAGCTTTTCCGGGTGCTGATAGGGGCCGTAGTTGTTGGAGCAGCGGGTGATCGAGACGTTCAGGCCGTGGGTCTTCCAGTAGGCCCGGCTGACCAGGTCGGAGGCGGCCTTGGACGCGGCGTAGGGCGAGTTGGGCTCCAGCGGCCGGCTCTCGGTCCACGAGCCCTGGTCGATGGACCCGTACACCTCGTCGGTGGAGACGTGCACGAACCGCTCCACACCGCTGTGCAGACAGCTTTCCAGGAGGTTCTGGGTGCCGCTGACGTTGGTGATGACGAAGTCGGCCCCGGAGGCGACCGAGCGGTCCACGTGCGACTCGGCGGCGAAGTGCACCACCGCGTCGTGGCCCGGCAGCAGGTCCCGTACGAGAGCGGGGTCGCACACATCACCGTGCACGAACTCCATTCGGGGGTGGGCCGCGGGGAGGTTGGCGCGGTTGCCCGCATAGGTGAGCTTGTCCAGGACGGTGACGCGGGCGTCCTCGTAGCCGGGGTAGCCGCCGTCGAGCAGGGTGCGTACGTAGTGCGACCCGATGAAGCCGGCGGCGCCGGTGACCAGGAGTCTCATGCCACGACCTCCACGCGGGTGTGGTCGCCGACGACCAGCCGGTGCGGCCCGGTGCCCGCGGAACCGACGATGGCGAACCGGCCGATCACCGACCGATGCAGCCCGCTGACCTGGGAGACGGATGCGCCGTCCAGGGTGATGGAGTGGGTCAGCTGGGTGCCGCGCAGCACGCAGTCCCTGCCGATGGAGACGTACGGGCCGATCTGGCTGTCCTCGACGACGGTGCCCGCGCCGATGATCGCCGGCCCCTCGATGCGGCTGCGCACCACCCGGGCCCCGGCCTCGACCACGACCTGTCCCGTCAGGACACAGCCCTCCTGGACATCGCCCGCGACGGAGGGCTCCAGCTCGTCCAGGAGCTGCTGGTTGCACTCCAGGACGTCCTCGACCCGGCCGGTGTCCTTCCAGTAGCCGCGGTACTCCGTGGCCCTGACGCCGGCGCCCCGGTCGACCAGCCACTGGATGGCGTCGGTGATCTCCAGCTCGCCGCGGGCGC
The DNA here is from genome assembly GCF_058245575.1 of Streptomyces sp. UF-297. NCBI lineage: Bacteria > Bacillati > Actinomycetota > Actinomycetes > Kitasatosporales > Streptomycetaceae > Streptomyces > Streptomyces sp. UF-297. The sequence continues at coordinate 48,629 of NZ_JBSIBZ010000008.1, forward strand.
TCGGCTCGATCGCCTCGACCGCGCGGTGGATGGCGGCGGTGAAGAAGTAGACGCCCACCAGTGCGAGGTCGCTGCTGGGGACTTCGGGCTTCTCCACCAGGCGCGTCACGCTCCCGTCGGGGAGGGTCTCGGCGACCCCGAAGGCACGCGGGTCGGCCACCGGCTGCACCACGACATGAGCCGCGGGACGGCGCGCGGTGAACTCCTGGGCGATATCGGCCACTCCGGCGGGCAGCATGTTGTCGCCGAGGTACATCACGAAGTCCTCCTCGCCCAGGAAGTCCCGTGCGATGGCCACGCAGTGGGCCAGTCCTCGGGGGCTGTCCTGCCGGAGGTAGGTGATGCGGGCGCCGAAGCGGCTGCCGTCCCCCACGATGTCGGAGATCTCCGTGGCCCAGTCCCCGACGATGATGCCGATCTCGGTGACGCCCAGCGCGCGGATGTTGTCCAGCACGTGTTCCAGAACGGGCTTGTTGGCGATGGGGATGAGCTGTTTTGACATGGAATAGCTGAAGGGACGCAAGCGGGTTCCCGCGCCTCCCGACAACACCAGAGCCTTCATGAAGATTCTCTCCTCACATCGGATACGGGCGTTTGGCGCGGGCCTCGTTCAGCGCCGTGGACCACCAGTCGAGCTGGTCGAGCATGGTCTTGGCGGCTCGCTGCGCGGCGTCCGAGCTGCGCAGGCCGCCGTCGGTGGCGTCCAGGTCGTCGGGAAAGCGGAAGCTGACCGTGTCCCTGGTGGTGACCGCGTGCAGTTCGGCGAAGACCTGCCGCAACTGCTCGACCGCGCGCAGCCCGCCGGAGATGCCGCCGTAGCTGACGAAGCCGACCGGCTTGGCCTGCCACTCCTCGAAGTGCCAGTCGACGGCGTTCTTCAGAGAGGCGGGGAAGCTGTGGTTGTACTCGGGAGTGACGACGACGAAGGCCCGCGCGGCGGCGAGCCGAGGGGACAGCCGGTCCAGTGCCCGCTGTGTCCTGGGGTCGGGGCCCTGGCCGTGGTCGGGCATGACCAGGGACAGTTCCTCCTCGCGCAGGTCGATCAGGTCGGCCTCGAAGAGGCCGTGGCCGGCCGTCTGCCGCAGGAACCACTGCGCGACGTTCGGGGCGAAGCGGCCGTTGCGCACGCTCGCCACGATCACGCCGAGGCGGGCGGGCGGTGCAGAGGGAAGGTCGGTCATACGTGCTCCGGTTCGTGTACGCGGGCCCGTGGGCCCGTGGGCGGTTCACCCGCCCTGGGGACGCCGGGACCGCAGGCCGGTGAGGGCCACGGCGGCGCCGAGCGCTCCGAGTGCGACGACGATCAGCGCCGCGGTGCGGTGGACGCCATGGGTGAGTGCCGTGCTCACCGCCAACAGGCCGCACACCGCCCCGAGTTGGACGCCGCACTGGTAGAGCGGCACGGCCACGGCCCGCCGCTCCTGCGGCACTTCGGAGAACGCCTGCGTGTTCAGGGCGGCGAAGGACAGCACAAAGGCGGCGCCGACCAGCGAAAGCGTCGGCAGGACGCCGGTGAGGTAGCCGTCCGGCCGCTCCTGGCGGAGCAGCAGGGCGTAGCCGGTGAGCGCGGCCACCGCTCCGGCCGCGATCAGCCGGGCCGTGCCGAAGCGCGCCACCATCCGTGCGGCGAAGGGGGCCGCCAGCGCCGGCGGCAGGCAGGCCGGCAGAAGGGCCAGCGCGCACTGCCAGGGGCTCCAGCCCTGCCGGGCACTCAGCTCGAACACCGTCATCAACAGCACCGCCAGATAGGTGCCGTTCAGGGTTGCCGCGCCCAGGGCGGAGCGCAGCAGAGGGCCATTGCCCGGCAGCGCGGGCCGGGCCGGGAACCGGGCGGCACCGCGCCCTGCGGATCCGTCCCGCCCCTCGCGCGGTACGTACCGGATGGCCAGTACGAGCAGTACGCAGGCCACCGCCGCCGGCAGGGCGAAGGTCCACCGCCAGCTCGCGCCGGACAGTGCCCCTGCGAGCAGCACCCCTGCGGTGAACCCGGCGGTGCCGAACAGGGAGTAGACCGATACCGCGCGCCGCTGCTCGGGCCCCGCGGGGAACGCGGTGGCGATGATGGCCAGCCCGGTGGGCGCGGTCAGTGCGGCACAGGCCCCCTTGAGGACCCGGGTGGCGATCAGCAGCCCGGCGTCCTCGGCCAGCGCTCCGGCCACCGACGCCAGGACGAAGACGGCCATGGCGGCCAAGTAGACCGGGCGCCGCCCCCAGCGACCGGTGATCCTCGGGCCCAGGAGCAGCAGAGCGGCGAAGCCGAGCGCGAAGCCGGTCAGCAGCCACTGGGCGGTCCACAGGGACAGGCCCATGTCGCCGCTGATGGTGGGCAGCGCGACCAGCACCACCGACACCTCCAGGGCGTCGATGAGCATGTTCCCGGCCAGCACGAGCAGCAGGACCCACAGCCGTGTGTCCCGCCGCCGCGCGGGCGCGAAGGCCCCGAGCGCGGTCATGACGGGTGCCGCCGCTCAGCCGAGGAGGGTGCCACCGCTGGCGTCGATGAACGCCCCGGTGATCCAGCGGGCCTCGTCCGTGGCCAGGAAGGTGACCACGTCGGCCACGTCTCCCGCCTCCCCCACCCGCTGGAAGGCGGACAGCTGAGCCATCTGCTCGACGGCCTCGGGGATGTCGAAGACGGGGCCGCCGTTGTCGGTGATGCCCGGCGCCACGCTGTTGACGGTGATGCGGCGCGGGCCCAGGTGCTTGGCGTAGTGCAGGGCGATCTGCTCGATCGCGCCCTTGGTCATCGCGTACGCCACTTCCTGGGGGTTGGCGAAGCGGGTGAGTCCTGAGGAGATGTTGATGATGCGTCCGCCGTCGGGGATGTTCTTCAGCGCGCGCTGGACGATGAAGAACGGCGCCCTTGCGTTGACGGCCATCAGACGGTCGAACTGCTCCGGGGTCACCTCCTCGGGCGCCACCCCGCCCATCACTCCGGCGTTGTTGACCAGGATGTCCAAAGTGGTCGTGCCGGTGCGTTCCTTCAGCCCCGCCTCCAGCCCGAGGAAGAGCTGGTGGACGTCGCCGGGCACACCCAGCTCCGCCTGGACCGCGAAGGCCCGGCCGCCCTCCTTCTCGACCGTGGCGACGGTCTCGTCGGCCTCCTGCGCGTTGGTGGCGTAGTGCACCGCGACCAGAGCGCCCTCGCGCGCCAGCCGTACCGCGGTGGCCCGTCCGATGCCGCGGCTGGATCCGGTGACGAGCGCTGTCCTGCCGGTGAGACGGCCCATGGTGGTCCTCCTGTCCGTGGTGGTGTGTGCCGCGCCGGGCGGGGTGTGCGGGGGGCGCGGGGTGTCCAGGCCGCTGATCATGGCGGCCACGTGCCGTTGCACCGGCGGGTGCTGGAGCAGTTCGCCGAAGACGGTGCGCAGCGGTTCGGTGTCGGGGCCGCCCAGCAGGAGCCGGGCCTGGGCCCGGATGTTGGTGAGCACACGGGCGCCGACGGGGTGCCGCTCGGCGTGGTATCCGTCCAGCAGCTCGGGCGCGGCCCGGCCGGTGGCGCACGCGGCGAGCCGGGGCGCCAGGGCGGCCGCGTCCTGCAGGCCGAGGTTGAGAGCCTGGCCGCCGACCGGCAGCTGGATGTGCGCGGCGTCCCCGGCCAGCAGCACCCGGCCGCGCCGGTATGCGCTCACCTGGCGGCAGGTGTCGTCGAAGGCGTTGACCCACACCGGGGTTCCGGAGCCGATGTCCTCGCCCGTGACCCGCGCCCAGGCCTCGACGACCTCCGCGAACTGCGCCTCGCCGGTGCGCTGTCGGGGCCCACGGCCGTACTCGTGCACCATGATCCTGGTGCGGCCGTCCGGCCCCCGGGAGGCGATGGCCAGCCCTTCGGGATGCCGCTCGAAGCGCCGGTCGGGTACGTCGATGCCCTCGACGTCGGCCCTGAGCAGTTCCCTGGTGGCGTCGGTGCCGGGGAAGTCGAAGCCGTGCAGCCTGCGTACGGCGCTGTGCTCGCCGTCGCAGCCGACGAGGTGGCGGGCGGTCAGCTCCCTGCGGTCCTTGTCGGCGCCGAGGGAGGTGACCGTGACCCGGCCGGGCCCCTCGGCCAGGGCGGTGACCTCGCGGCCCCGGCACAGCCGGACGCCCAGTCCCGTCGCCCACTGCTCCAGCACGGCCTCCAGACGGGTCTGCGGAACCTTCCACAGTCCACGGTGGTCACTGTCCTGGGCGGCGGTCAGGTCCAGCGGAATGCCGCCGAAGTGCCCGGCCCCGCCGCGCGGCGGCGGTCCCAGCCGGTCCAGGAGGCCCGCCTCGTCCAGGATCTCCATGGTCCGCGCGTGCAGGGTGGAGGCCCGGGACGCGGTGGAGGGGCGCGACAGCCGCTCCAGGACGGTCACCCGGGCGCCGTCCCGCCTCAGTTGGCCGGCGAGCAGCAGGCCGACGGGTCCTGCGCCGACGACGATGACGTCGGTGTCCAGCGCGGGTTCCATCGCTCAGCGCCGCGCTTGCGCGTACTGCGCCGCATGGCGCAGGGTGGCCAGGCTGTTGCCGCCCAGGGCGGTGCGCAAGAACTCGCGGGCCTCGGGGATGCCGGCGTCCGCGCCCAGCACTCGCGCGATGTTCTCCGTGTTGATCACGACGGTGTGCCGGGAGGTCGCGGTGGTGATCCCGTCGGCGTCCTCCTGGAGCAGCCAGCTGCCGGTGTGCAGGGTCATCAGCGCGGGAAGCGTGGTCTGCTTGTAGACGATCTTCTCGTGCGGGAAACACACGCGCACCGACTCCGTGGTGTGCGCGGAGCCGTCCTTGGTCAGGGTCTCCATCCGCAGCGTCTGGATGCCGGGGGTGTCCTCCGCCAGGTCGACGGCGGACACGTGCGGCAGCCGGTCGGTCCACAGCTGGGCCTCGTTGAGGAAGTCGTAGACGTCCTTGGCCGCGCCGTTGATACGCAGGCTGTCCTCGAAGGTCGAGGCGAGCTCCGTGGCGCCGAGGGCCCGCTCCGCATTGGCCTTGAGCGCGGCCAGCTCGGAGCGGCTGTTGCGGTCCACGGCCCGGTCGATCCACTCCAGGCCCGCCGGGTCGTCGTCCACGGCACGGTAGTCGTGCAGCAGCCGCACGCGGCAGTGGTCCTCGCCCGCCGGCTCGATGATCCACGCGCCGCCCATGGAGGCCACCGGCGGCGTGGACACCTCCTGGCGGAAGTCGATGCGCAGCGCCGCCGCGTCCAGGGTGCGGCGCGAAGTCCAGTTCTTGGCCTGGCCGTTGGCAGTGGCCCAGATCCGTATGCGCTCCTGTGCTCCGTCGCGCTCGACGTGCTCGACGTGGACTGTCGGCGGAAACAGGACGGGCCAGTTCTCCACCTCGGCGATCAGCCGGTAGACCTCGGTGGCGGCGGCACGAACGGTGATCTCGTGCTCGGTCTCGCGGGCGGTCTGCTGGGTCATGCTCATCTCCTTGGCGACGGCGAGGTCAGAAGTTGCCCAGTCCGCCGCAGACGTTGAGGGCCTGCGCGGTGATGGACGCGGCGGTGTCGGAGGCCAGGTAACCCACCAGCCCGGCGACCTCCTCGGGCGTGGAGTAGCGGCCGAGCGGGATCTTGGCCTGGAACTTCTCCAGAACGGCGCTCTCCGTGGTGCCGTACGCGGCCGCGTAACCCTGCCGTACGCGCTCGGCCATCGGCGTCTCGACATAGCCGGGGCACACCGCGTTGACGGTGATGCCGGTCGGGGCCAGCTCGTTGCCGAGCGCCTTGGTGAAGCCGACCACGCCGTGCTTGGAGGCGGAGTAGGGCGCGCCCAGGACGACGCCCTGCTTGCCCGCCGTGGAGGCGATGTTGATGATCCGCCCGCTGCTCTTGGCGCTCATTCCACCGGCGTTGAGCACCTCGCGGGTCATCAGGAAGACGCTGTTGAGGTTGGTGTTGATGACGTCGAACCAGAGCTCGTCGGCGATCTCCGCGGTGCGTCCGCCGCCGCTGCGGCCCGCGTTGTTGACCAGCACGTCGATGGGGCCGAAACGCCGTACCGCCTGCTCGACCACGCCGCGTACCGCCTCGGGGTCGCGGACGTCGCACACCGTGCCGTCCACGTCCAGGCCCTCCTCGCGCAGCTCCTTCACGGTCCGTTCCACGGCGTCCGCGGTACGGGCGCACAGGAAGACCCGGTACCCCTGAGCGGCCAGCGTCCTGACGCAGGCCAGCCCGATGCCGCTGGTCGCGCCGGAGACCAGGGCGACCTTCGAGGTGTGTTCCGTCATGTCCTTCTCCCGGTGGGTGGTTCGGCTCAGCTCGCGGCGCGCTCGGACGCCAGACGCGCGTTGACGGACTCGACCAGCCCGCGCGGTGTGGTGTCCTTGGCCAGTGCGGAGTCCTCGATGGTCAGGCCGTACTCGCGCTCGATGCGGTTGCCGGTCTCCAGCAGCGCGAGCGACTCGTAGCCCAGCGATTCGAAGTCGCGGTCGAGGATGTCGCCGTCCAGATCGACGCCCTCGTCGGCGCCGGCGCCCTCGCGCAGGATGCGCTTGAGGTCGTCGATGGTGAACTGCTCAGCGGACATGTCGGTCCTTAGGGGTTGAGAGTGTCTGGGACTGAGAGGCGTGGACGTCACGGGTGCCGGCGCGTTCCGGGACTCAAGCCCGTACGACCATCGCGGAGTTGAAGCCTCCGTAGCCGCGGGCCAGGACCAGGGCGCAGCGCACCGGGGTGCTGCGCGGCCCGTCCACCACCAGGTCGATCTCGTACTCACCGGAGGGCCGGGTGTGGACGGAGGGCGGGATCAGACCGTCGCGGATGGCCAGGAAGGCCGTGGCCAGGTCCAGCGGCGCAGCGCCCGAGTACAGCCGCCCGGTCATCGTCTTGGGTGCGGTCACCGGCACCGCCCGGGGGCCGAAGACCTTGCCGATCGCCTCGGCCTCGATCCGGTCCAGCTCCGGCACAGCGGCGGCGTCCGCGAAGACGACATCGATCTCGCCGGGGTCGGTCCCGGCGTCCGCCAGGGCCAGTTCGACGGCGCGCCGCAGTCCGGGCTCCCGTCCGCTGCCGGGCCGTGGGTCGAAGGTGGCGCCGTATCCGGCGATCTCGCCATAGATGTGCGGCGTACCCCGTTCGCGGGCGCTGTCGGCGTCCTCCATGATCAGCAGCGCGCCGCCCTCGCCCGGTACCTGGCCGCCGGCCCGCTCGTCGAAGGGCAGGTAGGCCAGCGCCGGGTCGTCCGTGGTGCTCAGCCGGCCGCCGGCCATCTGCGCGACCCAGCCCCAGGAGCAGATCGAGGCGTCGACCGCGCCGGAGATCACCAGGCGGGTGCCCTTGCGGATCTGCCGCCGGGCGTGCGCGACGGCGTCCAGCCCGCCGGCCTGGTCGCTGACGACGACGCCGCCGGGGCCGCGCAGGCCGTTGCGGATGGAGATCTGGCCGCTGTTGACGGCGTAGAACCAGGCGAAGGACTGGTAGGCGCTGACGTACTGGCCGCCCTTGCTCCACAGCGCCTGGAGCTCGCGCTGGCCGAACTCGTATCCGCCCGAGGAACTGGCGGTGACCACACCCATGTCGAACTCCGGCAGGTCGCCGGTGCGTACGGCCGCGTCGAGGAAGGCCCAGTCGGCGGCCACCAGGGCGAGCCGGGTCATCCGGTCGGTCTGCGGCAGCAGCCTGCCCGGAAGGTGCTCGGCGGCGTCGAACTCCGTGATCTCGCCTGCCAGTCGGGATGGGTACTGCGCGGGGTCGAAGCGTGTGACGCGCCCGATCCCGCTGACGCCGTTGCACACGGCGCTCCAGTACTCCTCCAGGCCGAGGCCGTTGGGGGCGACGACACCCAGTCCGGTGACCACGCTCCTGACGCGGCGCCCGTCGGCGCCGGTTGCCCCGGTCATGCGGCGTTCCTCTCGGGACGGGTGAGCACCATGGCGCTCTGGAATCCACCGAACCCGCTACCGACCGACAGCACGGCGTCGGTGCGCACCTCGCGCGCGTTCAGCGGCACGTAGTCCAGGTCGCACTCCGGGTCGGGGTGGTGCAGATTGGCCGTGGGGGGTACGACGTTGTGGTCCATGGCCAGGGCGCACGCGGCGATCTCGATGGAGCCGATGGCTCCCAAGGAGTGCCCGACCATCGACTTGATGGAGCTGACCGGCACCCGGTAGGCGTGCTCGCCCAGCGCGCGCTTGAAGGCGGCGGTCTCGTGCCGGTCGTTCTGCGGGGTGCCCGAGCCGTGTGCGTTGACGTAGTCCACCGCTTCGGGCGCCAGGTGTGCCTCGGCGAGGGCGACGCCGATGGCCTCGGCCATCTCCCGGCCGTCCGAGCGCAGTCCCGTCATGTGGTACGCGTTGCAGCGCGTGGCGTAGCCGGAGATCTCCGCGTAGACGTGGGCACCGCGGCGGCGCGCCGCGCCCAGCTCCTCCAGTACGAGCACCGCCGACCCCTCGCCCAGCACGAACCCGTTGCGGGTGGCGTCGAAGGGGCGCGAGGCGTGCTCGGCGTCGTCGTTGCGCGGCGAGGTCGCCTTGATCGCGTCGAAGCAGGCCACGGTGATCGGGGTGATCGGGGCGTCGGTGGCACCGGCGATCACGACATCGGCGGAGTTCTCCCTGATCAGGTCGACGGCCTGGCCGATCGAGTCCAGGCCCGAGGTGCAGCCCGTGGAGATCACCGACGTGGGGCCCTCGGCGCCCACCGCCCAGGCGACCTCGGCCGCGAAGGACGAGGGCACGAAGTAGTCGTACAGGTGCGGTACCGCGTAGGTGTGGTCGACCAGGTCGAGGCAGCCGCCGTCGCTGACCGTGCGGTACTCGCGGTCCAGCCCCATCGACGCGCCGACCGCCGTACCGATCGTCACCGCGATGCGGTGCGGGTCCAGCGCGGCGCAGTCGATCCCGCTGTCGGCCACCGCCTCGCGGGCGGTGACCACCGCGAACTGCGCGGCCCGGTCCATCCGCCGCGTCTCCTGCGGGCCCAGCCCGAGCAGTTCGGCGTCGAAGTCGACCTCGGCGGCGATCTGTGAGCGGAACGGGGAGGGGTCGAACAGGGAGATGCGACGGGTGGCCGTACGGCCGTCGGTGAGCTGCTGCCAGAAGGCCTTGGCGCCCACGCCGCCCGGCGCGGTGACCCCGATGCCGGTGATCGCTACGCGTCGTGCGGTCACTTGGCGCTCCAGTGGTAGAAGCGACGGGCCCGTGCGCCGGCCGCCGGCCGCCCGTCGGCCGGCCGGTAGGGGGTCAGGGCGTCGATGCCCGCGTCGTCGTTCGTCGGCGCGGCGGCACCGGCTTCGGCGGCTTGCGCGTCGATGTGCTGGATCCGGACGCACAGGTCGTGGAAGGCGAACAGCTCCCTGCGTCTGACGCCGGTGTGTCCCGTGGGTACGGCGCGTTCCACCTTCTCGTGCAGCGCGCTCACTTCGTCCTCGGCACCGGGCACCATCCGGTATGCGTCGAGCACGCTGTGCACCGGGCCCGGCGCCCCGCCGTCCCAGCGGTGGAAGCTGCGCCCCATCGCGTCGGCGGGCGAGCGCCAGGTGGCCGGGTCGTACGCCTCGATGTAGGGCTTGAGATCGGCGCTGACGGCGATGAACCGGTCGTCCGTGCGCGCCCGCTCGATGCGCTCGCCGCCGTCGGCGGAGTCGAAGTGCTGCAGATGGAAGTACAGGTCGTGGTGCACGAAGAGCTCGCGCCTTCGGGTGCCCATCAGGTGCGGCATCTCCGTGGAGTCGAACTCGCCGAAGATCCGCGCCACTTCGCGCTCGGCTCCGGACCCGATCCGGGCAATGATCAGCGTGCTGTGCATCTTTCCCCCTTTCGTCCGCCGGGGCGCCCTAGCGGGCGGGGCCGAACCAGCGGTGCATGGCCATGGGAAGGTCGTGAAGGCTGCCGGGTGCCGCCCAGGCGACGTGGCCGTCGGGACGTACGAGCACGGCGGCCGTACCCGCCAACGGGCCGTCCGCGCCGGCTCCGTGCGGGGCGGCGGTGACGAGGTCGATCCGGTCGAGCCAGCCGGAGGCCCTGCGCCGCAGGTGGGCGTTGTCCTCGAGGTCGAGCAGCAGACCCCGGCCGCTGTGCAGCAGTTCGGTGGTGCTGGTCTTTCGGTCCTGGGCGACCAGTTCCAGGCGCGGCATGCGCAGGCCGAGCAGCGGGTGGCTGCCGCCTCCGACGTCGTAGCGGATCTCCAGCCCCGAGACCATGCCGACCAGATGACGGGCGACCTCCGGGTACACCAGCAGCTCGCTCAGCACGTCGCGCAGCGGCTGGACCTCCTCGCCGCTGAGGAAGAGCAGGCCCTGCGCACGGGTGTTGGTCAGCAGCCGCTGACCGACCGGGTGGCGCTCGTCGTGGTAGGTGTCCAGCAGCGCCTCGCCGACGGTGCCACGGACCACGGCCGCCAGCTTCCAGCCGAGGTTCACCGAGTCCTGGATGCTGGTGTTCATGCCCTGGCCGCCGGCCGGCAGATGGATGTGCGCCGCGTCGCCGGCCAGCAGCACCCGGCCGCGCCGGTACTCGGTCACCTGCCGGGTGGCGTCCCCGAAGGCGCTGACCCACACCGGTTCGGCGTGCGCGATGTCGATGCCGGTCAGCCGCTGCCAGGCCGCCGCGACCTCGCGGAAGGGTGGCGGACCGGTGCGGCGGCGGCGCGGGGTGCCGCGCTCGCAGACGATGATGCGGGTGATGCCGTCGCCCATCTTCCCGACCATCACCATGCCTCCGGGCACGGTCTGGCCGATCATGCGGGGCTCGAGATCGACCCCGCGGATGTCGGCGAGGTACATCTCCATGGTCGCCGCGGTGCCGGGGAAGTCGAATCCGGCGGCCTTGCGCACAGCGCTCCGGCCGCCGTCACATCCCACCAGGTAGGAGGTCCGCAGCGTCTCCTGCCCCTGGGGGCCCCGCACCTCGATCTCGACGCCGTCCCCTTCCGTGCCCTCGTCGCGCAGCGAGACGAGCTCGACACCGCGCCGGATGTCCGCCCCGAGATCGCGGGCCCAGCCCTCCAGTACGGATTCGGTACCGGACTGCGGAATCATTTTGGCGGCGCGGGCCCCGTCGAGCACATCGAAGTCCAGTGGCAGACCGCCGAAGTGCCCCTGGTTACTCGTTTCTATGTCACCGAACCGCGACATCAGTCCGCGCTGGTCGAAAACCTCCATGGTACGTGCCGTAAACCCCAGCCCCCGAGATTCCCCGGTGCGCTCGGGAAGACGATCGATAACGGTGACGTCAACGCCCGAGAGCCGCAATTCTCCGGCCAGCATGAGTCCGGCAGGACCCGCACCGACAATAACCACTGAAGCATCCACGCGATTCTCCCGAGCGGCTAGCAAGAAATAGCGCCTTCACACCCGGAAGAACGGCCGGGGAAAGCGGAGGAGTCGCCAGCAGGATCAAACCGTCCGGGAAGCTGCAATCGACCGAGACAGTTCTGCTGAAGCTACCGAAGAGCTTCTTCGGAAGCCGAGTAAAAGTCAAGTCCGCTCTTTAAAGGGAACTACAGAGGAACGTCAGAGAATTTTAAAACGGAGGGGAAACGCAGGTCTGTTACCTTCGAACGGCGCTGCTCACCATTGGCCGATTGCCGACGGAACAGAAGTACGCGCGACTCGATGGGGGTACACGAGGCATGACGCAGGAACGGGTTTCCACCCAGGCGCGTCCCTTGCTCTGCAAGGGCGCTGGCTGTCTGCGACGGAACGAGGCCGGGCAGCCCGAACAGCCGCTGCCCCCGGGCCTGCAGCTCTGCCCGCGCTGCCAGCGACAGCTGGCCGAGGACCTCCGGCGGCTGCCCGGCCTGTACGACGCCTGCGGTGAGGTACTGGGCGGCGGCAGAACGGCGGACGGGCCCTGGCAGCGCACTTCCGGAGGCCCCCTGCCGGGGATGCCCTTCAACTCCTCGGCCGCCGACGCCCGCGGCACCGTCCTGAAGGTGCTGGGCTCCTGGGCGGGCCTGGTGGCCCAGGCCCGGAGCGTGTCGCCGCCCGCCCGTACCGCCCGCGACATGGCCGCCTTCCTGTACCGGCATGTGCACTGGCTGAGCCGGCACATCGCCGCCGACGACGCCTCGGTGGAGCTGGCACGGCTGGTGCGCGCGGCCCGGCGGATCACCGAGCCGGCCGGCCACCGGCGGATCACCGTCGGTTCCTGCCCCGAGGCGGGCTGCGCCGGCACCCTGCACGCCCTGATGCGCTCCGAGGCCTCGGCCGGCGACTCCGACATCCGGTGCGACGCCCAGCCGGCCCACCGGTGGACCGGCTACGAGTGGGTACGCCTGGGCCAGCGGGTGCGTGGCAAGATCAGTGCCGCCACGGGGACGGCCGCGCCGACCTGGCTGTCGGCGGCGGACATCTCCCGGCTGTGGGGTATCGCCCCGGGCAGCGTCTACCGGCTGGCCAGCGAGCAGACCTGGCGGCGGCGCAGCCACGCGGGCCGCACCTACTACCACGAGGCCGATGTCTCGCGGTCCCTGAGCGAGCGGCGGACCCACCGGTTCTGACCCGCGCCGCAACTGCCCCGCGAACAGCACAGGGCTGTGCCCCGGCCGGTGAGCGGCGGGCCCACAGCCCTCAAGCGGAACGGTCAGGTGAGGCAGAAGCGGAAGCCGACGCCGCGAATGGTGGTGATCCAGCTTCCGGCGCCCAGTTTGCTGCGCAGCGCGCTGACATGGGTGTCGATCGTGCGGCTCGCCCGCATGTCGAGGTTGTGCGCCTCCGGCACGTCCCAGACCTCGGCCATCAGCTGCTCGCGCGAGGTGATCTCGCCGGGATGACTGGCCAGGTGATAAAGCAGGTCGAATTCCTTGCGGGTCATTTCGATCAATTCGCCGCGCAGCCGGACCTCGCGGGAGACCGCGTCGATTCGCAGCGGGCCCAGCGAAATGAGGTGCGGCACGGCTTCTTCCCGGCGCGGTTTCACACGCCGCAGCACCGCGTCCATGCGGGCGAGCAGTTCCCGGAATCCGTACGGCTTGTCCAGGCAGTCGTCCGCACCTGCCTGCAGACCCAGGACCCTGTCGATTTCCGAACGTCCCTCGGTCAGCGCAATCAAGGGAGTGTCACAGACGGACCGAATGGTACGGCAGACCTCCAGGCCGTCAATATCGGGCAATTCCAGGTCCAGCAGTATCAGATCGACATTGCCGTAGACCTCCAGGGCCCGGCTTCCGGTAGCCGCTTCGAGAACGGTATATCCATTGCGCTGCAGCCGCTGCGCCAGGCCACGACTCTCTCCCTCGTCGGCCTCCGCCACCAGAACATGCACAACTTCCCCCAGCTTTCACGTGCGGTCGGCAGGCAGGCGAAGTCCAGGAGCGGTACGGCCGAATAATAGGGGCATCGAAAGAACGGCAGGTCACCCCCGACCCACCGTTGCACCCCCACGCCCGCTTTGCGCCGACTTTACCTTCCCGTTTCGAATGCTATTCACACGCCCACAAGCATTCAAGACGGAATGGAGTGATCCAACTCACGCGGCCGGCGGGAACAAGAGAAGCCCCAGCGCCGGTGTACCGGCCCTGGGGCTGGGGGGGGCGGCGTATCGGCCGCCGTGGTGAGGCGTGCCCGTGTTACTCCTCGTTGAGGGGGCTGACGAACTCCAGGGTGAAGGTCTCCTGGAACTCCGGCTTCGGCGGGACGACGACGATCTGCGCGCCGCGGTGGCCGGAACGCCAGGCGAGGCCCTTGTCCGACAGGATCTTGACGCCGCCGAGGACCCGCTCGAAGGTGAACTTCGCCCACTCGGTGCGCGGTAGGGAGTTCACATAGAGCTTGTCCTCGTGGAGCACGATGCCCGCTGCCTCGTGGTGGGCGAGGCGGATCACGTACGGCGCACCGGGGACGTTCTCGGTGGGCTCGATGATCCAGTCCTGCTCGATGGGCAGCGGGTTCATCCGGTCGGTGATGACGGGGGCGCCGTGCTTGAGGGCATGCTCGGTCGCGGTCACCAGGGTGGACGGGCCGATGATGTGGGCGTGGATCTTGTAGATGCCGGGACGTACCGGGACGAGAGCCATGGGTGAGGCTTCCTCTCATGCGGTGGGCCAGCGCTGCTGACGGGGCGCCTGAAGGCGCTGTTCCACCATCAGGGCGCCGCCCGGCCGCCCACACCACCACATGCCGCCACAGCCACTACGGCGCGGATCGCTCGGCCCCACTTGCGCACTTCATGACCTCTGGTGCGCGGGGTGCGGAACGGGCCTGAAGGGGTGCCTTCGAGGCGGACCGTTCGGCCCTTCCGGCCGGTGGCCGGGAGTCATGTCGACGGGCGGCCGGCGCAACGGGTACACCGGCCGCCCGCCGCCCGCTCAGCTCTCGCCGTCCGCGCCGCCTTCGAGGTCTCCCTCGGTCTCCAGGAAGGCCTGGCGCAGGGCCGCCAGGGTCTCGGCGTCCGGCTTCTCCCACATGCCGCGGGACTCGGCCTCCAGGAGGCGCTCGGCGATGCCGTGCAGGGCCCAGGGGTTGGCCTCCTGGAGGAAGGCGCGGTTCTCCGGGTCCAGCACGTAGGTCTGCGCGAGCTTGTCGTACATCCAGTCGGCGACCACGCCGGTGGTGGCGTCGTAGCCGAACAAGTAGTCCACGGTGGCGGCGAGTTCGAAGGCGCCCTTGTAGCCGTGGCGGCGCATCGCCTCGATCCAGCGGGGGTTGACGACCCGGGCGCGGAAGACCCGGGAGGTCTCCTCGACCAGGGTGCGGGTGCGGACCGTCTCGGGGCGGGTGGAGTCGCCGATGTACGCCTCGGGGGCCTTGCCCTTGAGCGCCTTGACGGTGGCCACCATGCCGCCGTGGTACTGGAAGTAGTCGTCGGAGTCCGCGATGTCGTGCTCGCGGGTGTCGGTGTTCTTGGCGGCGACCGCGATGCGCTTGTACGCGGTCTCCATCTCGCCGCGGGCCGGGCGCCCTTCGAGGCCGCGGCCGTAGGCGTAGCCGCCCCAGACCGTGTAGACCTCGGCGAGGTCGGCGTCGGTGCGCCAGTCGCGGGAGTCGATGAGCTGGAGCAGGCCCGCGCCGTACGTCCCCGGGCGGGAGCCGAAGATGCGGGTGGTGGCGCGGCGTTCGTCGCCGTGCTCGGCGAGGTCGGCCTGGGCGTGGGCGCGGACGAAGTTGTCCTCGGCGGGCTCGTCCAGGGAGGCGGCGAGCCGCACCGCGTCGTCCAGCAGGCCGATGACGTGCGGGAAGGCGTCGCGGAAGAAGCCGGAGATGCGCAGCGTGACGTCGATGCGGGGGCGGCCCAGCTCGGCGAGCCCGATGGGCTCCAGGCCGTTGACGCGGCGGGAGGCGTCGTCCCAGACGGGGCGGATTCCCAGGAGGGCGAGCGCCTCGGCGACATCGTCGCCGCTGGTGCGCATCGCGCTCGTACCCCACAGCGACAGGCCCACCGACCGCGGCCAGTCGCCGTTGTCGGTGCGGTAGCGCGTCAGCAGGGAGTCGGCGAGGGCCTGGCCGGTCTCCCAGGCCAGGCGGGAGGGGACGGCCTTGGGGTCGACGGAGTAGAAGTTGCGGCCGGTCGGCAGGACGTTGACCAGGCCGCGGAGCGGGGAGCCGGAGGGGCCCGCGGGGACGAAGCCGCCGTTCAACGCGTGGACGGCGTGGTCGAGTTCGTCGGTGGTGGCGGCCAGGCGCGGTACGACCTGCTCGGCGGCGAAGCGGAGGATGTCCGCGACCTGCGGGCCGTGGTCGGTGGGTACGGCCTCCACGGACCAGTCGGCGTCCTCCATCGCCTGGACCAGGGCGCGGGCCGTGGCCTCGGCCTCGTCGGCGGTGGTGCGGGTGGCGGCGGACTCGTCCAGGCCGAGTGCCTCGCGCAGGCCGGGCAGGGCGGAGGTGCCGCCCCAGATCTGGCGGGCGCGCAGGATGGACAGCACCAGGTTGACCCGGGCCTCGCCGGTCGGCGCGCCGCCGAGCACGTGCAGACCGTCGCGGATCTGGGCGTCCTTGACCTCGCACAGCCAGCCGTCGACGTGCAGGAGGAAGTCGTCGAACCCGTCGTCGTCCGGGCGGTCTTCGAGGCCGAGGTCGTGGTCGAGCTTGGCGGCCTGGATCAGGGTCCAGATCTGCGCGCGGATGGCGGGCAGCTTGGCCGGGTCCATGGAGGAGATGGCCGCGTACTCGTCCAGCAGCTGCTCCAGGCGCGCGATGTCGCCGTACGAATCGGCGCGGGCCATCGGCGGGACGAGGTGGTCGACGAGCGTGGCGTGCACCCGGCGCTTGGCCTGGGTGCCCTCGCCGGGGTCGTTGACCAGGAAGGGGTAGATCAGGGGGAGGTCGCCGAGGGCGGCGTCCGGGCCGCAGGCGGCGGAGAGCCCGGCGTTCTTGCCGGGCAGCCATTCCAGGTTGCCGTGCTTGCCCAGGTGGACCATGGCGTCCGCGCCGAAGCCGCCGTCCTCCGCGGAGGCGGCGATCCAGCGGTAGGCCGCCAAGTAGTGGTGCGAGGGCGGCAGATCGGGGTCGTGGTAGATCGCGATCGGGTTCTCGCCGAAGCCGCGCGGCGGCTGGATGAGGATGAGGAGGTTGCCGCGGCGCAGGGCCGCCAGGACGATGTCGCCGTCAGGGTCGCCTTCGGCAGTGCGGCTGCGGTCGAGGAACATCTCGCCGGGCGCGGGGCCCCAGTGCTCCTCGACCTGCTCGCGCAGCTCGGCGGGGAGGGTGGCGTACCAGCGCTTGTAGTCGGCGGCCGGGATGCGGACCGGGTTGCGGGCCAGCTGCTCCTCGGTGAGCCACTCCTGGTCGTGGCCGCCGGCCTCGATCAGCGCGTAGATCAGCTCGTCGCCGTCGCCGGACTCCAGGCCGGGGACGGGCTCGTCGCCGAAGTCGTAGCCCTCGGCTTGGAGGCGGCGCAGCAGTTCGACGGCGGAGGCCGGGGTGTCCAGGCCGACCGCGTTGCCGATGCGGGAGTGCTTGGTGGGGTACGCGGACAGCACCAGCGCGAGCCGCTTGTCGGCGGCCGGGATGTGGCGCAGGCGGGCGTGGCGTACGGCGATTCCGGCGACCCGGGCGGCGCGCTCGGGGTCGGCGACGTACACCGGCAGGCCGTCCTCGTCGACCTCCTTGAAGGAGAACGGGACGGTGATCAGGCGGCCGTCGAACTCGGGCACGGCGACCTGGCTGGCGGCGTCCAGCGGGGAGAGGCCCTCGTCGTTCTCCTCCCAGGCGCTGCGCGGCCCGGTCAGGCACAGTGCCTGGAGGACGGGGACGTCGAGGGCGGCCAGCGCGCCCGCGTCCCAGGACTCGTCGTCGCCGCCGGCGCTCGCCTCGGCGGGCTTGGTGCCGCCCGCGGCCAGCACGGTGGTCACGATCGCGTCGGCGGCCCGCAGCTCGTCGATCAGCTCGGGCTCGGGCGCGCGCAGCGAGGCGACGAACAGCGGCAGGGGCCGCCCGCCCGCTTCCTCGATCTGCCCGCACAGGGCGTCCACGAAGCCGGTGTTGCCGCTCATGTGGTGGGCGCGGTAGTAGAGCACGGCGACGGTGGGGCCGCTCACGTCGTTGCGGGCCGTGCGCTGGAGGTGTCCCCAGGTGGGGGCGGGCGCGGGCGGCTCGAAGCCGTGGCCGGTGAGCAGGACCGTGTCGGACAGGAAGCGGGCCAGCTGCTCCAGGTTGGCGGGGCCGCCGTGCGCCAGGTAGGCGTGCGCCTCGGCGGCGAGGCCGACGGGGACCGTGGACTGCTCCATGAGCTGGGCGTCGGGGGCCTGTTCGCCGGTCAGCACGACCACCGGGCGGTGCTGGTCCTCGGCGAGCAGCAGGTCCAGGCCCTCCTGCCAGGCGCGGATGCCGCCCAGCAGACGGACCACGACCAGGTCGGTGCCGTCCAGGAGCGCCGGCAGCTCGTCGAGTTCGAGGCGGGCGGGGTTGGCGAGCCGGTACGGCACCGGGCCGCCGGACGCACGGGCGCTGAGCAGATCGGTGTCGGAGGTCGACAGCAACAGAATCACGTGCGCAGGCCTTCCTCGGGGTGTCCGCGCCCCGGGTGGTCGTGTGGACGGCGGGAGTTCCTGACTCACCCGGCGGCGTGCGCTGCCGGGCTCACAGTGGCGGGACCGCGCCGGATTCTCACCGGGCTTCCTCCCTCGGGCCCTGGGGCCCTGCGCCGTCGTGGCGTCGGCGGGTCTGCTGACCCACCGACCTGCATAGTAAGTGCTGCGCCGATGGTGGGAGACGGGTGGACGGTGTCCGGGGAACGGACGGCGGGTGGCTTCGTGGGTATGCTCGCCGCCATGCCGCCCACCCCCTCGATATCCCCGAAACGGGATGTACCCGTCATACGGGACCGCGGTGACGCCTGCCCCGGTGCGCTGCGGCTGCACTCGGCCGATGACGGCTACCTGGCTCGACTCCGGCTCCCCGCCGGACAATTGACAGTGCGTCAGGTACGGGCGCTGGTGGCGGCGGCCGAGCGGCTCGGGGACGGGCGGCTGTCGGTGACCTCGCGGGGCAACGCCGAGCTGCGCGGGCTGCGCGAGAGCTGCGGCGGCGAGCTGGCGGAACTCCTGCGCGCGGACGGGCTGCTGCCCTCCGAGCGGCACGAGCGGGTGCGCAACATTCTCGCCTCGCCGCTGGCCGGGCTGGACGGGCGCGCACCAACCCCCGTACGGGCATGGGCCGCTGAGCTGGACGCGCTGCTGTGCGCCCGCGCCGAGGCGGCCGGACTGTCCGGGCGCTTCCTGTTCGCGCTGGACGACGGGCGCGGGGACGTGGCGGCGCTGGGGGCGGATGTGACCTTGGTCGCAGATGCGGAGAAGCCAGAGAAGGCGGAGAAGGGTGCCGCCCTTGTGTACGTCGGCGCCGGGCACGCGGCGCTGCGGGTGGCCGGTGAGCAGGCGCCGCGGGCCGCTCTGGAGGCGGCTTTGGCCTTTCTCGATGCGGCGCGGGAGTGCGGTACGGGGGCCTGGCGGGTGCGCGAGCTGCCGGCCGACCGGGCGCTGGACGCGCACGGGGTCGCCGTACACCTGGCCCGTACCGGTATCCGTGCCGAGCTCGTCCCCGCGATGCCCGCTCCCTCCGGTCCGGCGCCCGCGCCCGGCGCCGTACAGGGAACCGACGGCCGCCGCTCCCTGTACGCACTGGCGCCGCTCGGGCGGCTGAGCGCCGGCCAGCTGCGGCTGCTGGCGGACATCGCCGAGCGGGACGGGTCGGGCGAGGTGCGCGTCACGCCGTGGCGCGGGGTGGTCCTGCCCGAATTGCCCGCGCAGTCGGCCGACGCCCGGCTGCGGGAACTGGCGGCCGCCGGGCTGGTCACCGACCCGTCCTCCCCCTGGTACGGGATCGGCGCGTGCACCGGGCGGCCCGGCTGCGCCAAGTCCCGCTCCGACGTACGGGCCGACGCGGCGGCGGTCGTCGCGGGGGCCGGTGGGGTGGGGACCGCCAGCGGTCCTGCACCCGCCAGTGGTCCTGCACCCGCCGGCGGCCCGGCACCCGCCGGCGGCCCGCGGGGCGTACGCCCGGTCTACTTCTCCGGCTGCGAGCGGCGCTGCGGCCATCCGCGCGGCGAGTGGGTCGATGTGCTCGCGACGGATGACGGGTACGACATCCGCGTACGCACCGGATCCGCCTCCACCGACGTACTCCAGGGCGCCGGGACCCCGCCCGGGGACGGTCTCACCGACGCCGTGGCGGCGGCCCGCACCGTACCCGTGCACCACACGACAGCGGCGACAGCCGCGACAACAGCGACAACAGCGACAACCGCGCAGCAACAGTGACGAGATGAGCGAGAGCACCGTGTTCGACTACGAGAAGGACGGGGCGGAGATCTACCGCCAGTCCTTTGCCACCATCCGCGCCGAGGCGGATCTGGCGGGGCTGCCCGCCGACGTCAGCCAGGTCGCGGTCCGCATGATCCACGCCTGCGGCATGGTCGATCTCGTACGCGACCTCGGCTACACCCCGGAGGTCGTCGCCCGCGCCCGCAAGGCGCTGCGGGCCGGCGCCCCCATCCTGTGCGACGCGCAGATGGTCGCCAGCGGCGTCACCCGCAAGCGGCTGCCCGCCGACAACGACGTGCTCTGCACGCTGAGCGACCCCTCGGTGCCGGGCCTGGCCGCCGAGATGGGCACCACCCGCAGCGCCGCCGCCCTCGAACTGTGGCGGGAGCGCATGGACGGCGCCGTCATAGCCGTCGGCAACGCGCCCACCGCCCTCTTCCGCCTCCTGGAGATGATCGAGGAGGGGGCACCCCGCCCGGCCGCCGTCATCGGCGTACCGGTCGGCTTCATCGGCGCCGCGGAGTCCAAGGACGCACTGGCCCAACACCCGCTCGGCCTGGACCACTTGGTGGTCCGCGGGCGGCGCGGCGGCAGCGCGATGGCCGCCGCCGCGATCAACGCGATCGCGAGCGAGACGGAATGAGCGAGCAGCGGGACGACCAGCAGAACACCGGGCGGCTGTACGGCGTGGGCCTCGGCCCCGGCGACCCCTCCCTGATGACGCTGCGCGCCGTCGAGATCATCGCCGAGGCCGATGTCATCGCGTACCACAGCGCCCGGCACAAGCGCTCCATCGCGCGCTCCATCGCCGAGAAGCACATCCGCGCCGACCACATCGAAGAGGCGCTGGTCTACCCGGTCACCACAGAGACCACCGACCACCCCGGCGGCTACCGCGGCGCCATCGACGACTTCTACGAGGAGGCGGCCGCCCGGCTGGCCGCGCACCTGGATGCCGGGCGCACCGTCGCCGTCCTCTCCGAGGGCGACCCCCTCTTCTACGGCTCCTACCAGCACATGCACCAGCGGCTGGCCGACCGCTACCCGACCGAGGTGGTCCCCGGCGTCACCTCGGTGAGCGCCGCGGCGGCCCGGCTCGGCAAGCCGCTGGTCGAGGCCGACGAGGTGCTCACCATCCTGCCCGGCACCCTCCCCGAGGAGGAGCTGACCGCGCGGCTGGCCGCCACCGACGCGGCCGTCGTCATGAAGCTCGGCCGTACCTTCCCCACGGTGCGCCGGGCCATGGAGCGCTCCGGGCGCCTGGCGGAGGCCCGCTACGTGGAGCGCGCCACGATGGCGGGCGAGCGCACCGGCCAACTCGCCGATGTGGAACCGGAGTCGGTGCCGTACTTCGCGGTGGCCGTGCTCCCCAGCCGGATCGCGACCCCGCCGCCCGCGCCCGCCCACGGCGAGGTGGTGGTGGTCGGCACCGGCCCGGCGGGCCCGCTCTGGCTCACCCCCGAGTCCCGCGGCGCCCTCGCCTGCGCCGACGACCTGGTCGGCTACGCCACCTACGTGGACCGCGTCCCCGTACGCCCCGGCCAGCGCCGCCACTCCTCCGACAACAAGGTCGAGTCCGAACGCGCCGAGTTCGCCCTGGACCTGGCGCGCCGCGGCCGCCGGGTGGCCGTCGTCTCCGGCGGCGACCCGGGCATCTTCGCCATGGCCACCGCCGTCCTCGAAGTCGCGAGCCAGGACACCTACCGGGACATCCCGGTCCGCGTGCTGCCCGGAGTGACGGCCGCCAACGCCGCCGCCGCCCGCGCCGGCGCCCCCCTCGGCCACGACTACGCCACCATCTCCCTGTCCGACCGCCTCAAGCCCTGGGAAGTCATCGCCACCCGCCTGCGCGCCGCGGCCTCGGCCGACCTGGCCCTGGCCCTGTACAACCCCGGCTCCCGCACCCGCACTTGGCAGGTGGCCAAGGCCCGCGAACTCCTCCTGGAACACCGCTCCCCCGACACCCCGGTCGTCCTCGCCCGCGACGTGGGCGGCCCGCAGGAGTCCGTACGCACCGTACGGCTCGCGGACCTGGACCCCGCCGAGGTCGACATGCGCACGATCCTGCTGGTCGGCTCCTCGCAGACCGAGACGACGCAGCGCGGCGGCGGCACCACTGCGGTGTGGACGCCGCGCCGCTACCCGGAGGGCTGAGCCCGGTCGCATGCCGCCCCCTCTGCCCCTGCCGGATTCCGGTAGGGGCAAAGGGAGTCGCCCCCTTATCCCGTTCGTCAGCCGCGGCCGAGGGTGTCGTGCAGCCAGCCGACCGCCGAGGGTACGTCGGGCGCGAGGGGGATGCCGGTGGGGACCGCGGGCCGTCGTACGACCACGACCGGGAGGCCCTGTTCGCGGGCCGCGGCCAGTTTGGGGGCGGTGGCCGCGCCGCCGCTGTCCTTGGTGACCAGGACGTCGATGCGGTGGTGGCGCAGGAGGTCGCGCTCGGCGGTGAGGGTGAAGGGGCCGCGGTCCAGAAGGACCTGCATGCGGGAGGGGTGCGGGGGCTCGGGGGCGTCGACGGAGCGGACGAGGAACCAGAGGTCGGCCAGGTCGGGGCCGGCGAAGGCGGCCAGGCCCATGCGGCCGGTGGTGAGGAAGACGCGGTGGCCCAGGGACGGGAGGGCCGCGGCGGCCTCCTCCAGGGAGCCGACCGGGTGCCAGTTGTCCCCCTCCGTGGCCACCCAGCCGGGCCGGCGCAGCGCGAGCAGGGGAACATGGGCCATGGCGGCGGCCTGCGCCGCGTTGAAACTGATCGTGCCGGCGAAAGGATGGGTGGCGTCGATGAGCGCGTCCACCGCGTGCTCGCGGAGCCAGTGGGCGAGGCCCTCGGGCCCGCCGAAACCCCCGATGCGGCTCTCGCCGGGCGGCAGCCTGGGACCCGCGACGCGTCCGGCCAGAGAACTGGTGACGCGTATCCCGCGCCCCTCGTCCCCGTCGCTCTCCTGGCCGTACAGGGACTCCGCGAGGCGGCGGGCCTCGGTCGTGCCGCCCAGGATCAGCACATGCGGCACCCGGCGTGCGGTGTTCATCGACTCTCCCGGTCCGGTCCATGGCTGACGCGAAGACGAAGATTACCGGCGCCCGTGGCGCGCAGCTGCAGCACACCGGGCTGCGGCCGGGGTGGACGACCGGGGCGTGTGCGACGGCGGCCACCACGGCCGCGTACGCCGCGCTGCTGACCGGCGAGTTCCCGGACCCGGTGACGATCACGCTGCCCAAGGGCCAGACGCCGTCGTTCGCGCTGGCGGCCGAGGAACTGACCGCCGATGCCGGGGGCGGCGCCTCCGCGATGGCGGGGGTCGTCAAGGACGCGGGGGACGATCCGGACGTCACGCACGGCGCGCTGATCCGCTCGACGGTACGGCGGTTGCCGCCGGGCCGTGGCGTCGTCTTCCGGGCGGGCCCCGGCGTGGGCACGGTCACCCGGCCCGGGCTGCCGCTGGAGGTGGGCGAGCCGGCCGTCAATCCCGTACCGCGCCAGATGATGCGCGACCACATCGCCGAGGTCGCGGCCCGGCACGGCGGCAGCGGGGATGTGGAGATCACCCTCTCCGTCGACCACGGCGAGGAGATCGCCCGCAGCACGTGGAACCCACGCCTGGGCATCCTGGGCGGCCTGTCCATCCTGGGCACCACCGGCATCGTGGTCCCCTACTCCTGCTCGGCCTGGATCGACTCCATCCGGCGCGGGGTGGACGTGGCGCGGGCGGCGGGCCGCCGGCATGTGGCCGGGTGCACGGGCTCGACCTCGGAGAAGGTGGCGGTCGCCGTGCACGGCCTGCCCGAAGACGCCCTGCTGGACATGGGCGACTTCGCCGGGGCCGTACTGAAGTACATCCGCCGCCACCCCGTGGACCGGCTCACCATCTGCGGCGGCTTCGCCAAGCTGTCCAAGCTGGCGGCCGGGCATCTGGATCTGCACTCCGCCCGCTCCCAGGTGGACAAGGGTTTCCTGGCCGAACTGGCGCGGCGGGGCG
Organism: Streptomyces sp. UF-297; assembly: GCF_058245575.1. Lineage (NCBI taxonomy): Bacteria > Bacillati > Actinomycetota > Actinomycetes > Kitasatosporales > Streptomycetaceae > Streptomyces > Streptomyces sp. UF-297. The sequence goes on from NZ_JBSIBZ010000008.1 coordinate 72,203, forward strand.
GCGCGTCGGAGCAACTGGCGGCGCAGGTGGCGGAGGCCAACACGGGCCTGGCAGCACTGCAGTTGTGCGCGGCGGCGGGGGTGCCGCTGGGCGACCTGGTCGCGGCGGCGGCCTGCGAAGAGGCGCTGTCCGTCCTGCGCGGCGCACCGGTCGCGGTCGACATCGTCTGCATCGACCGCGCGGGGACGGTGGTGGGACGGTACGGGCCGCGGCCGCCTTCCCGTACCGCCCACCGGTGACTTCCGCCGGCGGGCTGGAGGCGTGACCGGGAAGCCGCAGGCCGGTGGGGAGCTGGCCGTACCCACGCGGCGGGCGGCAAACGCGGTCAGGAAACCCCAGGCCGGTGGGACCGGTCGCGCCTACGCGGCGGACTGGCAACGCGGTCGGGAAACCCCAGACCAGTGGGACCGGTCGCGCCTACGCGGCGAACCGGAAACGCGGTCGGGAAGCCGCAGGCCGACGAAGGGCTTGCCATGCCCACGCGGTCAGAAAACCCCAGGCCGACGAGGGCCGGTCGCGTCCGCGCGGGGAGGCACCGTACAGCGGCGGCGCCCCGCGCGCCTTGTGGGGCCCGGTGTCCGTCAGGTGGTGGGGTTTGCGTCGCACGGGTCGTGCGGGCGTGCGCGGTCGGTGGAGTACAGGTGGCTGTCGCGGAACTGGGAGGCGGTCAGAGTGCGGCCGACGATGATGACGGCGGTGCGGGTGATGGCGGCTTCCTTCATCCGGTCCGCGATGTCGGCGAGGGTGCCGCGCAGGACGAGTTCGTCGGGGCGGCTGGCCATGGCGACGACGGCGGCGGGGCAGTCCGCGCCGTAGTGGGGGGTCAGTTCGGCCACGACGCGGTCCGCGTAGCGCGCGGCGAGGTGCAGGACCAGCAGGGCACCGCTGCGGCCGAGCGTGGCCAGGTCCTCGCCCGGCGGCATGGGGGTGGCCTGCTGCGCGATGCGGGTGAGGATGACGGTCTGGCCGACCGTCGGCACGGTCAGTTCGCGCTTGAGGGCGGCCGCCGCAGCGGCGAAGGCGGGCACGCCGGGGACGATCTCGTACGGCACGCCCGCCGCGTCCAGGCGCCGCATCTGCTCGGCGACGGCGCTGAAGACGGACGGGTCGCCGGAGTGCAGGCGGGCCACGTCCTGGCCGTCCTCGTGCGCCCGCACGAGCTCCGCGGTGATCTGGTCGAGGTTCAGGTCCGCGGTGTCGATCAGGCGGGCGTCCGGCGGGCACTCGGCGAGCAGTTCGCGCGGCACGAGGCTGCCCGCGTACAGACAGACCCCGCACGCGGCGAGCCGGCGCGCGCCCCGCAGCGTGATCAGGTCGGCGGCGCCGGGCCCGGCACCGATGAAGTAGACGGTCAACTCGCTTCTCCTGTCTTGGACTTCACCACGGACCACTGGGTGACGGGCATCGCCTGGCGCCACCCCGTGAAGCCCCCCACCGGCACGGCGTGGGCCACGGCCAGCTTCACCAGTTCGCCGCCGTACCTGCGGTAGTGGTCGGCCAGCAGCGCCTCGGACTCCAGGGTCACCGTGTTGGCGACCAGCCGCCCGCCCTCCGGCAGCGCCGCCCAGCAGGCGTCCAGCAGGCCGGGCGCGGTCAGGCCGCCGCCGATGAACACCGCGTCGGGGGTGGGCAGTCGGTCCAGCGACGCCGGTGCGGGGCCGGTGACCACGCGCAGTGCGGGGACGCCCAGCGCCGCCGCGTTGCGGGCGATGCGCTCGGCGCGTACCGGATCGCGCTCGACGGTGACGGCGCGGCAGGTGCGGTGCGTACGCATCCACTCGATGGCGATCGAGCCCGAGCCGCCGCCGATGTCCCACAGCAGTTCGCCGGGCGCGGGCGCCAGCGCGCCCAGCGTGGCGGCGCGGATGTGCCGCTTGGTGAGCTGGCCGTCGTGCTCATACGCGGCATCCGGCAGCCCCGGTACGGCGGACAGCCGCAGCGCGCCGGGCTCGCGGGCGCACTCGACGGCGATGACGTTGAGCGCGTCGCCGGGCGGGTGCGGCCAGTGGTCGGCGGTGCCCTCAAGGGTGCGCTCCTGCTCGCCGCCGAGCTGTTCCAGTACGCGCAGCCGGCTCGGGCCGAAACCTCGCTCGCGCAGCAGGGCGGCGGCCTCGGCGGGGGTGGCGGCCCCGGCGGAGAGCACCAGCAGGCGGCGGCCGTGGTGCAGGGCCGCGGCCAGGCCCGCGGTCGGGCGGCCGACGAGGGTGATGACCTCGGTGTCCTCCAGCGGCCAGCCCAGGCGGGCGCAGGCGTAGGAGACGGAGGAGGGGTGCGGCAGCACGCGCAGCGCCCCGGGTCCGCCGAGGGTCTCGGTCAGGGTGCGCCCGATCCCGTAGAACATGGGGTCCCCGCTGGCCAGTACGGCGATCTCGCGCCCGGCGTGCGCGGCGAGCAGGCCGGGCACCGCGGGGCGCAGCGGGCTGGGCCACGGCACGCGCTCGCCCGTGCACTCGGCGGGCAGCAGCGCGAGCTGGCGCGGGCCGCCGATCAGGACGGCGGCGCGGCGCAGCGCTTCCTGGGAGGCGGCGGGCAGTCCGGGCCAGCCGTCGGCTCCGATGCCGACAACGCTGATGGCGGCGGGCGGGGCGGGGGTCACTGCCGGGTACCTCGGTGCGGGGTCGGAGCTGCGGATCGGGGCGGGGTCGGAGCTGTGAATCGGGCGGGGTCGGAGCTGCGGATCGGTGCGGTGGGGTGGGTGCTGCGAAGTCGATCGGGTGGTCGCCGCACTCTACTTTCCGGCGCCGGGGCACCGGCGGGCGGGAACCCCACCCCCCCCCTTATTGCATATAGATTGCAATTGCAGAAGCTAGGCAGAAAGACTCGCCGGAGCCGGCGGAACTGGCGGAATCGGCCAATCGGCGAATCGGCGGAACTGAGCGGAAAGGTCGGTGCGGCGGTGGGATCACCGGTGGTGCTGGGGATCGAGTCGTCCTGCGACGAGACGGGCGCGGCGCTGGTCCAGGACGGCCGGCTGCTCGGCCAGGCGCTGGCGTCGAGCATGGACGAGCACGCGCGCTTCGGCGGCGTGGTGCCCGAGATCGCGGCCCGCGCCCATGTGCATGCGCTCGCGCCCGTGGTCCGGCGGGCACTTCAGGACGCGGACCTCGGCATGCGCGACATCGGCGCGGTCGCGGTGACGACCGGGCCCGGCCTGTCGGGCGCGCTCCAGGTGGGGCTGGCGGGCGCGAAGGGCCTGGCGTACGCGCTGGGCGTACCGCTGTACGGGGTCCACCACCTCGCCGGGCACGTCGCGGCCGACACCCTGGAGCACGGCCCGCTGCCCGACCCCTGCGTGGTGCTCATCGTCTCCGGCGGCCACACCTCCCTGCTGCTCGTACGCGACCTGGCCCGGGACCCGATCGTCCACCTCGGCGACACCCTGGACGACGCGGCGGGCGAGTGCTTCGACAAGGTCGCCCGGGTCTTCGGGCTGCCGTATCCGGGCGGACCCGCCATCGACCGCACGGCGCGCGAGGGGGATCCGCGCGCGGTGCCCTTCCCGCGCCCGCTCAGCGGCGGCCCGCACGCGTACTCCTTCTCCTTCTCGGGCCTGAAGACGGCGGCGGCGCGGTGGGCGGAGAAGCACCGCCAGGCCGGTACGCCGCTGCCGCTCGCCGACGGCGCGGCCTCGCTCCAGGAGGCGGTGGCCGACGTACTGACCCGCAAGGCCGTCGCGGCGTGCCGGGAACACGGGGTGCGGACGCTGGTCGTGGTGGGCGGGGTGGCCGCCAACTCGCGGGTGCGGGCGCTGGCGCAGGAGCGGTGCGCGGCCGCCGGGATCGAGCTGCGGGTGCCGCCGCTGCGGCTGTGCACGGACAACGGGGCGATGATCGCGGCAGTGGGCGACCTGCTGGTACGCGCGGGCGCCGAGCCCGCGCCGCTGGAGGTGTCGATCGACCCGTCCGCGCCACTGAAGTACGCGAGCCTGCATCCGGTGGCGGCCGCAGGGTGTACGGCGGCGGCGTAGTGCGTACGGCAGCGGCGTAGGACGTACGGCAGCGGCGTAGGGCGTCGCGGTCCGGGACCGCACCGCGACGATGCGGACGGGCCCGGTCACCGCGGAGCTCGGTCATGCCGTCCCCATCCGAGGTCGGCTCAGGCCCGGCGCACCGGCACCCCGGCCGCGTCCAGGGCCTCAAGAGCGGTGTCGGGCGCGGACTCGTCCGTCACCACCACGTCCAGCGCGGTGACCGGCGCGACGAAGGCCAGCGCCGCACGGTCGAACTTCGCCGCGTCCGCCACCGCGATCACCCGCCGGGACACCGCCATCGCCGCCCTCTTGATCGCCGCGTCCGCCAAGTCGTAGGCGGTCAGGCCCTGTTCGGGGACCAGCCCGCAGCAGCCGATCACCGCGGTGTCGAAGCGCAGGGCGCCCAGCGAGGCCTCGGCGAGCGGGCCGGTGACGGACAGCTCGCCGGGCCGGGGCTCACCGCCGGGCAGCAGCAGCTTCAGCGAGGGCCCGCCGACCAGCGCGTTGGCGGCGTGCAGGGACAGCGGCATGACGGTCAACTGCCGTTCCCTGAGCGCCTTGGCGACCTCCAGGCAGGTCGTACCGCCGTCGACGACGACCGATTCGCCGTCCGCGATCAGGGCGGCGACCTCGGCCGCGATCCGCTCCTTGGCGCGTACGCCCTCGCGCACCCGCAGCCCGAACGGCGGCTCCTCGCCCCGCAGTACGAGGCTGCGCGCGCCGCCGCGGTAGCGCTCCAGCACGCCCTGCCCGGCCAGCTGCTCCAGGTCGCGCCGGATCGTCATCTCCGAGGCGCCGGTGAGCGCGGCCAGCTCCGCCACGCTCAGCCGCTCGCTCTCCCGGAGCGCGTCAGTGATCACCGCGAAGCGGTCCGCGTTCACCTTCATCGGCTTCATCGGCTTCATCGGCTTCATCGACATACCCACATCGAACACGCCCAACGTTCGAAAATCAATCTAGCGAACACCATTCATGTTCACTAACCTCCTCCCCCGTGACCACTCACCCCTCGCACCCCGTTCCCCCTCCCGCCCCTCCCGCCCCTCCCCCGCGCGCCGCCCGCCTCGCCACCTTCGCCTTCTTCGCCCTCAACGGATTCGTCATGGGGATGTGGATCGTGCACATCCCCGCCGTCGAGCAGCGGGCCGACGTCAGCCACGCGGTGCTCGGCTGGCTGCTGCTCCTCCTCGGCGGCGGCGCGTTCGCCGGCATGCAGCTGTGCGGGCCGCTGACCGACCGGCTCGGGGCGCGGCGGGTCGTCCCGGCGGGGGCGGTGCTGTGCAGCGCCGCCGTCGTCCTGCCCGCGCTGACCGACGGGCCCTGGACGCTGGCGGGCGCGCTGCTGGTGCTGGGCTTCGGCAACGGCTGTCTGGACGTGGCCATGAACACCCACGCCGTACAGGTCGAGCACCGCTACGGCCGCCCGGTCATGTCCGCCTTCCACGCCGTCTTCTCCGCCGGCGGCGTCCTGGCGGCGCTGGCCGGCGCCCGCACCCTGAGCTGGGGCTGGAGCGTCCCCTTCACCCTCACCTGCGTGGCCGCACTCGGCGTACTGACAACCCTCCTCGCCACCCGCCCCCTGCTCCGCCGCCCCACCCCTCCCCCGCCCACCACTCAACCCTCACCCTCCCGCCGAACTCCCTCCCGAATATGGGCACTTGCCGCCCTCGCCTGCGCCCTGATGCTGTGCGAGGGCGTGGCGAACGACTGGAGCGCGCTGCACCTGCGCGACGTCCTGGACGCCCCGGCCGCCACCGCGGCGCTGGCCTACGGCGCGTTCTCCACGGCCATGACGGTGGGCCGCCTGGCCACCGACCGCGTCGTCGCCCGCGTGGGCCCCGTCCGCCTGGTCCGCTACGGCACCGCACTGGCCGCCCTCGGCCTGACGGCCACCGCCCTCTCCCCCTGGATCCCGCTGGCCCTCGCCGGCTGGACTCTCTTCGGCATCGGCCTCTCCGGCTGCGTCCCCCAGTTCTTCAGCGCCGCCGGCCACGCCGCCCAGGACTCCTCCGGCACCTACGTCTCACGCGTGGCCGGCCTCGGCTACCTCGGCATGCTCGCCGGCCCCGCCGCCATCGGCCCCCTCACCCACACCCTCCCCCTCAACCTCACCTTCTTCCTCCCCATAGCCCTCTGCACCGCCGCAGCCTGCACAGCACACACCCTGCGCCCACACCCCGCCAAGTCCCCTGCCCCGTCGGCGACTTCAAGCGCATAGGCGCTTCCCCAAGTGCGTCGCAAGGATTCTCCAAGGGTGGGTCAAGCCTTTCGTCCAGTCGCGGGAGCATCACTTCCCTTGCGCGACCGCCGGGCCGCAGGTGTCCCGTAGCCGACTCCCACGACCGGCGGTCGCGGACAGGACCAAACAGACCTGGGGGATGCAATGGCGACATTGAGCGCGTTCGAAGGACACCGGCAGGACCACTTACGCGAGTGGCTGACACTCACCGGGCGCAAAAAGGTGCTGGTCGTCGTGCACACCGTGACCTACGGGAAGCGGCTGCGCGAGGTGTTCTCACTGCTGGAGTCGGACCTGCGGGTGCAGGTCGTCTTCACCGCGCCGCCCCATGAGCTGGGCGACGGCGTAACTCAGCAACTGCGCGAGCTGGGCAGCATCACACTGCCGTGGGACGTCGCAGCGCGCATGAAGTTCGATCTGGCGCTGGCCGCGGGGCCGCGGGGCATGGGGGAGATCGACGCTCCGGTTATCACGCTGCCGCACGGTGCCAACTACCTCAAGCTGGTGGCCGGGCCGGGCGGCCTGCGGGTGGCGGGACTGGCCCGCCAGGACATCGTGCCCGGCGGCCGTAGGCTGCCCGCCGCCGTCGTCCTTCCGCACCGCGACAACCTCGCCGATCTGGCGCGGTCGTGCCCAGAAGCCCTGCCCATGGCAACTGTTGTGGGCGATCCTGTGCACGACCGGATGGCGGCCAGCCTGCCCCTGCGCAACAGCTATCGGCGTGCCCTGGGACTCCGCAGGGGACAGAAACTCCTAGCCGTCGTGTCGACCTGGGGCCCCCGATCCTCCTTCGGGTCCATCGAGGCGCTGCTGCCGCGGCTGCTGAGCGAAGTGCCGGACCCGAACCACCGCATCGCCGTGCTGGTCCACCCCAATGTGTGGTCGGGGCACGGCGCGTGGCAGATACGGTCCTGGCTGGCGCAGTGCGCGCAGCACGACATCGCGGTGGTTCCTCCGGAGGCAGACTGGCGGCCCGTACTGGTCGCGGCCGACTGGATCATCGGCGATCACGGCTCGGTCACCTTGTACGGAACGCTGACCAAGGCGCCGATCCTCTTGGCGGCGTCGCCGGAGCAGGAGATCAACCCCGCCTCGCCGGCCGCCGCTCTCGCGGTCACGGCGCCCGCGCTGTCCCCCACGCACCCGCTCATGAACCAGCTGCGGTACGCAGCCGCCGAGTACCGGGGCGAGGAGTACGCCGCCATCGCCGCGCGCATCACCTCCGAGCCCGGACGGTTCAGTCGGAACATGCGGCGGCTGCTCTACCGCACCCTGGGGCTGGGGCAGCCCGCGCACCCGGCCGTCACCCGGCAGCTTCCGGTGCCGCCTCCGCTGCGGTCGTGGGCCCGGGCAAGCTGGGACGCGAGCGCGGGGGCATCGGCGTGACGACGCCGCGCTGGATGCGTCAGGGCATGCGCAGCGTGTGGGTGATCCCGCGCCCGGGGCCTGCGGAGGCGTGGCCGTCCTGCGGCCTGTCATCTCAGCCATCCGGATCGGCGCCGTCCCTCACCCTGCTCGCCGATGGCCTGGAGGGTCGGTACGCCGTGGTGTCCGCCGCGGGGCTGACACAGCAGGCCGTGGTCCCGTCGGGCGGCGAGCATTTCGCCGTGGACGCCCAGCTCTGTGCCGAGGAGCGCTGGCTGACGTGCGCGGATGTGCTGCACGGCAGCAATAGGTCGCCGTACCAGGAGGCGTGTGACTGGGTGGAGGGAGTGCTCGCCCGGCACAGCGGCAGCAGGCTCGTCGCCCTGCCGGCCGACGACGGCCGCTGGGTCGTGGCGGAGCGCACCGCGGGACGGTGCGATCTGTACAGCGTTCCCCGGCATGGCCTGGAGGCCAGAGCGCTGACGCGGTTCGAGTGCTCGCTGACGGCCTCGTGTCTGTACGGTCTGCTCGCGGCGGGGCACGCCGTACGGGATCTGTGGGCGATCAGCTTCCTGTGAGTCCGCGGGTGCTGCCGCTACGCCTGGGGATCTGCCCGGTCGTCCAACCTGTCGAGCAGATCCCCCAACCGCCGCGCATCGCGCGGGCTCTGGAGTGCGTACAGGCTCCGGGAGCGCTGATAGCCGTCACGTGCAGAGGCCGTGTCCCCGGCGTCCCGGGCACACTCCGCCAGCATTTCCCAGGTTCGGGCCTGCCAGTGGGTGGCACCAGCGGACTCGAACACGGTGAGCGCGGTGCGGAGCTGGTCCGTGCCCCTCGCCGGGTCGCCTGCTGCTGCGTGGGCCCGGCCGAGGAAGGACAGGGCCCGCGCAGCGTCGTAGGAATCGTCGACGGCGGTGAGCGTCTCATGGGCAAGGGAGAGCTGTTCCACGGCCTGAGTCTGGTCTCCTTCCGCCAGAGCGATCTCCCCCAGAATGATCCGCGACAGGGCGGTACCCCGGCGATATGCGGCCCGCTTCCAGACCTCGATGGCCTCGTGCAGCAAGGGTTTGGCGTGCTGGAAACGGCCTGCCTCACGGTGCGCCAGGCCGATACCGTGCAGTGCCTGCCCCTCGTCTCGGGTGTCCCCTGCCGCCCGTGCGGCCCTCAGCGATGCGGTGTACCAGTCGATGGCATCGTCGCTGCGCCCGGCGGCACTCAGCCCGATGGCGCCGGAGTTGAGCATCTGGCGTTCCGCCGTTGCGTTCCCGGCCCGCTGTGCTGCTTCCAGGCCCAGCTCATGCGCCTCGATCCACAGCTCGTAGTAGCGCAGCCGGTGGAACAACGGCCAGAGGGCGTCCACGAGCTGCCAGGCAGTGTCGTTCCACTGGTTCTCGTGGGCGATGCGCACTGCGGACATCAGGTCCGAACGGTGCCCGTCCAGCCAGTCGAGGGCGTCCGTCTCGCCGTGGAACGTACGCGGGATTCCGGGAGGGAGGCCATGGGGTTTGGGCAGCGTGAACTGTAGGGGTGACAGAAGTCGTTGTGCCTCTGCTGCCGTGGCCAGGGACCATGTGCAAAAGCCCTGAAGCGTTTCTCTGCGGCCCACTGTGTCCTCCCCTTCGCCACCTCGCTCCCGTGCATGGAGCCGTACGAGATCGTGGAAGCGGTACGCATCCGGGCCGATGTCCTCAATCAGGTTGGCTTCGACCAGCGCGTCCACGAGCTGTTCGGCCTCCTCCAGCGGGACCTCGCACGCCACGGCCGCGATCCGGGCCTCGAAGACGCGGACCGGCAGCAGGCCCAGGCGCCGGTACAACCGGGCGGCGCCCTCGGACAGCACTGCATAGGACTCGTCGAGTACGTTGCGCACCGCCGCTTCCCCCTCTATCGACAGGACCGCCAGCCGCCGCTGCTCCCGCGCCAGCGCATCAGCCATCACCTGCACAGGCTGCCGGGGACGCGAGGCCAGCCGCGCCGAGGCGAGACACACCGCCAGCGGGAGTCCCGCGCAGAGTGTGACCACCTCCCGTGCGGCGGTGGCCTCGCTGCGGACCCGGTCCGTTCCCACCCCCCGGGAGAGGAGCTCTTCGGCTGCGGACGGCTCCAGCAGGCCGAGCTGATGGTAGAGCGCGCCGTCGGTGTGCAGACCGGTGAGCCGGTACCGGCTGGTGGCAACCACAAGGCTGTGCGGGCCTCCCGGCACCAACGGACGGGTCTGAGCTGCCGAGAAGGCGTTGTCGAGCATGACGGCCACGCGCCGTCCGGCGGTGAGCGAACGCCACAGCGCCGCCTGCTCCGCCAATTCGTCGGGCACCGACGTGACGCCCAGCGCCCGCAGAAATTGGCCGAGTATCTCTCCCGGTGCGGCAGGGCCCTCCGGAGCATGCGCGCGAAGGTCTGCGTACAACTGGCCATCCGGAAAGGAGCTTTCCATGGCGCCCAGCCACCGGGACACCAGTGCCGTCTTGCCGATGCCTGCGGAGCCGCTGACGACGATCACCGGAGCGGAGTCTTCGGGGCGCTGCGCGAAGAGGCCCCGCAGAGCCGACAGATCCGCGGCACGGTCGGTGAAGTAAGGGTGAACAGGCAGGAGTTGACGTGGAACGGGCAGCGGTATGCCCTCCCCGGTACGGATGTGGATGCCGCCGGAGACCTCTTGCGCCTGGATGGCGGGCCCATTGATCCGGGCAGAACCACCGATGGCGTTGACATCCCGATGCATCCGCCGCCCCGTCCCATCACCCTGTACGGGTCGGCCACCGGACCCGTAGCGATACGTCACAGATACGTCGTGCGTACAGAGATGGATCAAGTCACCACTACCCATCCGTGGCCGGGCAGAGACGTGCGTCCGGGAACACGGCCCAGAATCGGCCAACCGTTCGGGATGCGACTTCCTTCCCCAATACCCCCTGGCCACTGCCCGCATCCGCTGTCATGCTCACCGCATTGACGAGCTGCGCCGGCGAAGGGAGGCGCTGGTGGACATCCACGTCCTCGGCCCCATAAGCCTCGGTTCGCAAGAACTCCGGGTCGGCCTCGGCTCGGACAAGGAGCGATGCATTCTCGCCTCGCTGGCGCTGTCGGTGGGTCGGCCCATCGCACTGGACACCCTCGTCGACCGCCTCTGGGACGACCCCCCGGGCAAGGCACGGGAATCGATACACAGCTACGTCTCACGCATCCGCAAGGCTGTACGTACCGCAGGCAACGGAGCGGGCGTTCCTGCCATCACCCACCATGCGCACACCTACACGCTGGAGACGTCGCCGGACCATATCGACTGGCACCGCTTCCGGCGGCTCGCCGCACAGTCCCGATCGCTCGCCGACAGCGGGAAGGTCGAGCGCGCGGTGGCCCTGCTCCATCAGGCAGAAGCACTGTGGCGCGGCGAGGCCCTGGCCGGACTGCCCGGGCTGTGGCCTGAGCAGATGCGCCGAAGCCTGGCGGAACAGCGGCTCGCCGTCACGCTGTCGCGTATCGAGATGGAGCTCAGGCTGGGCCGCTTCGGTGAACTCGTCGGCGAACTGTCCGCCCTTGTGGCTCAATACCCCGACGATGAGAGGCTGTTGGGGAATCTCATGGTGGCCTGTTACGGCTGCGGGCGCCACACCGACGCCTTACGCGTTCACCGGGAGGCGCGGCGCAGGCTCCGGGAACAGTTCGGCACCGACCCGGGCGAGCACCTCAACCTTCTCCATGAGCGCATCCTGCGCCGCGCCCCCGTTCATGATCTGCTGCACCCCCCGCCGGAGGGTCGCAGCGCACCTGCCGCAAAGGTCCCGGAGCCCCTGCCCACGACCCCGCCGCGAAATCTTCCCCGCCACCCTTCCCTCGTCGGGCGGCTGCCGGAGATGCGCTGGCTGCAGCAGGCCGTGACCGCGTCCTCCGGCGTGACTCCCGTTGTCGCCCTGGAGGCGATCTCGGGGATGGCCGGGGTGGGAAAGACCGCCGTGGCCGTCAATGTCGCACGCGAACTGGGTGAGCGGTTTCCCGACGGCCAGCTGTACATCAATCTGCGCGCCCACGACCGCGCGCAGGACCCCCTCGACGTGGGGGCCGCGCTGGCAACTCTGCTGCGTCTCCTGGGAGTTCCGGCGAGCACCATTCCCTCTGGGGACGAGGAGCGCACCGCCCTGTGGCACACCGTGCTGGCACGCCAGCAGATCGTCATCGTCCTGGACGACGCGGTGGACGCCGACCAAGTGCGGCCGCTGCTGCCCGACGCCTCCCCCTCCCTGATCATCGTCACCAGCCGTCGCCATCTCGCAGGACTCCCCGGCGCACGCTTCCTGGCCCTGGACGTTCTGCCCGCGACGGACGCGATCGCACTGTTCAGGAAATTCGCCGGTGAGACCCGCCCCCAGGACGAGATGGAGATCTCCCAAATCGTCGCTCTCTGCGGATACTTGCCGCTGGCGATCGAGATCGCCGCCAACCGCTTCAACGCCCGCCCTTCATGGACACTCACCACCCTGCGTGAACGGCTCTCCCGCGGACCCGGGCGACTCGGGGAATTCCGGGACGGCTACTCGGAAGTCGCTCGCGCCTTCGAAATGTCCTATCAGACACTGACGTGCACACAGAGGTCCGTATTCCGTCGTCTGGCGCTGCATCTGGGTACGGAGTTCGGCCCCCACGGAGCGGCGGCCCTGATAGATCTTCCCGTGGCGGAGACCGAGCAAGTGCTGGAGGTATTGATCCACTGCCACTTGATCCAGGAGCCCGCACCCAACCGCTACCGCTTCCACGACTTGCTGGGAGAGTTTGCCCGCACCCTCACCTTCGCCGAGGACAGCGAGGCGGAGCGGACTGCCGCACTGAGCCGTCTGATCCGCTTCTCTCTGCACGCGGCAGGCCTGGCCAGCTCGCTTCTGTATCCCCGGCGCATGCAGCTCTTCGATCAACTTCCTTCGCCTGACATGGAGTTACCGCAACTGCGGAATGCAACCGAGGCAAAGGAGTGGTTCACCATCGAGCGGTCCAACCTGCTCGCCGCCGAACGCCATGCGCGCACTTACGGGGCACCGGGCGAGGCGGCCCTGCTCAGCCACGTCCTGGCCGGCTTCCTGGACGCCGAATGCCATTGGAACGACTCCGTCCGCATGCACCGTCACGCGGCTGACCACTGGCAGCAGGCCGGAAACCGGCGCGCGGCGTGCCTGGCGCTCCTCGACCTGAGCACCGCGTACGCCAACACCGGCCGCTACCCCCAGGCCCTGACCGCCGGCCAGGGCGCACTGGACCTGGCCCGCTCTCTCAGGGACAGCGACTCGGAAGGCGAGGCGCTGCGCGCACTGGGTGTACTTCACTGGCACCTCGGCCGTAACCAGGAGGCCCTCGGCTTTCACGAGGAGTCACTGCGGATTCATCTGCGCTCGGGAAACCCCTGGCACCTCGCCCGCTGCCAGAACAACATCGCCATCTCCCTGCTCTTTCTGAGCGAGCACGAACGCGCCCTTGGCCACTTTCTCCACGCCATCGACAACTTCCAGCTTTCGGGCGACCAGAGAAACGCAGCAAAGTGCATCAACAATCTCGGAGATTTACATCTGCACATGGGCAAGCTCGATCTGGCCCGACAGTCCTTCGAGGAATCTCTCTTCATCGCTAAATCCATTGGGAGCCTTTCCGACCAGGCCACGGTACAGGCCAATCTCGCCGGAATTCTGGCTACCTCTGGAACCCCCAGTGAAATAACGTCGGCACTGGATATCTATCAGGAGTGCCTCTTCACCTTCCGACGGCTGGGCGACCGCCGGAACGAGGTCAATGTCCTCATCGGCCTGGGTAAGGTTCACGCCGATCTGGACCGCCCCGCCGAAGCCACCGAGCACCACGGCAGGGCGCTGGAACTCGCGCGCAGCATCGGCGCCGCCCATGAGGAGGCACACGCGTTGCGCTGCCTGGGAGAGGCGGAGACCTCCCTGCACGACCTCGACGCGGCAGCTGAACACCTCGATGCGGCCATCGCCGTGGCCCGCCGCATCAAAGCCCCCGAGGAGGAGGCGAGGGCGAAAGACGCCCTGGCCCGCGTCCGGCTCCATGAAGGCCGTACCGACGCCGCGGCCTCCTTATGGCGACAGGCGTTCGATATCTTTATCCTGCTCGACAAAGTTGAGGCAAGGAAAATCGCGGACCGGCTCGAGGCCGAGGGTCTACAGGCCCTCCGGGGGCAGCGAAGCGAGGGTCAGCCGGGCGGATCCTGAGTCCCCGGGACCCAAATTTCCGCTTTGCGATCATTACCGGCTGGACACTTTACCTGACAGGCTGGCACGTGATAACTATTCCGCCTGACCAATCTTTCACCGACAGCATGGGTGCACATTGCAAACGAACACTGCACGCAAAGCGGCTACAGGAATCGTAGCCTCCGTTTTCTTTATGTTGCTCCAGATCACCCACGCCTCCACCGCCACAGCGGAGGAGAGGATATCCGCATCCGGCAGCGCTGTGACCTCCGTACAGGAGCTCCACACAGCGGGCGCGCCCGGCAAACGCCCCGGGGTCGGCGGGACCATCTGCATCCCGACCGTCCAGAAGTCGGCCTCACCGGTCCGACAGCCGAGAGCCCTGGCCTGACCGGCACATCGCCATGAACCACCCGGCCCTGCGCCGCAGTTGATGCGCGTACGCAGGGCCGGGGAGGCTTGGGGCGGGTCGGGGTCAGTGGCTGCGGGATTTGGCGCGGTCGAGGGCCGCTACGCCGGCGGCGGCGAGGGCTACTTGGATGAGGAGTTCGATCCAGTCGATGCCTTTGGTGTCGGCGACGCCGAGGCCCATGGCGATGGCGGTGCCGATGAAGGCCGCGACGATGCCGACGAGGATGGTCCACAGGACGCCGATGTGCTGACGGCCCGGGACGATGAGGCGGCCCAGGACGCCGATGACGATGCCGATGACGATCGCGCTGATGATGCCCGAGATCTCCATGTGCCCTCCCGAACGGGCGCCTGCTGCGGCGCCCTGAAGGAACGCCCCTCTAGAGGCGCTTTCTCCCGTTCTTCCGGTATACCCGCCGCGAGGGGCGCCCGGCAGTGCGCAGACGGAAGTTCTCGGTGCGCCGCGTACTCCGGAACGCGCGGGCGGGCGGTCGGCGAATGCGGTCGGTGCCACTGTGACCTGGGGCTTTGTGTCGCTCGATGGGAATGACAACGGTCACCGCTGCAGCCTTTGGATCTTTCGTCGAAGTGCGGTTTGCTTCCTCCCGGACTGCTGACGAGCCAGGACGGCCCAGGAAGGAGCGAGCCATGAACGAGCACGCCCACGGGGGGAGTTCCGGGCACACGCACGGCGGTCACGCGCATGGCACTCACGGCGGGCACGGGCACGGGCACTCGCACGCGCACGGGGTGTCGGCCGATGCCGACCGGCGGTGGCTGCGCGCCGCGCTGATTCTGATCACCGTCTATATGGCGGTCGAGGTCGTCATCGGCGTCCTCGCGCAGTCCCTCGCGCTGATCTCGGACGCCGCCCATATGCTCACCGACGCCGCCTCGATCGTGCTGGCGCTGGTGGCGATGCGGCTCGCCGCCCGTCCCGCGCGCGGCGGCTACACGTACGGGCTCAAGCGCGCCGAGATCCTCTCCGCGCAGGCCAACGGGCTGACGTTGCTGCTGCTGTCCGCCTGGCTGGCGTACGAGTCCGTCGACCGGCTGATCTCACCGCCCGAGGTCAAGGGCGGGCTGGTGGTCGTCACGGCGCTGGCGGGTGTCGTGGTCAATGTCCTGGCGGCCTGGTTCATCTCCAAGGCCAACCGGTCCAGCCTGAACGTCGAGGGCGCCTACCAGCACATCCTCACCGACCTGTTCGGCTTCATCGCCACCGCCGTCTCCGGTCTGGTGGTCCTGCTCACCGGTTTCGCACGGGCCGACGCGATCGCCACGCTCGTCGTGGTGGCGCTGATGGTGCGCGCCGGTACGGGGCTGGTGCGCGACTCCGGCCGGATCTTCATGGAGGCCGCGCCCAGCGGTCTGGACCCGGACGCGGTGGGCGACAAGCTGGCCGCCTGCGAGCAGGTCGTGGAGGTCCACGACCTGCACATCTGGGAGATCACCTCGGGCGAACCCGCGCTGTCCGCGCACATCCTGGTCGCCCCCGGCGGCGACTGCCACAAGGTCCGCAGGGTCCTTCAGGAGCTGCTGCGCGACCAGTACGGCATCACGCACGCCACGCTCCAAGTCGACCACGTCGGCGAGCAGAACCGGGAGGGCGAGGTGCTGCGGATAGGAGCGGGGCCTCAGGAAGCCGTGGACACCGCCGAGGCCGACCACTGCGAGGGCAAGCACGGGCCCGTCCACCGGCCCGGGCCGCACGAGCACTGACGGCGGGGCGGGGAGCAAGGGGGGAGCAAGGGTGGTCAGCTGACGGCGGGGCGGGGAGCACGGGTGGTCAGCTGACGGTGCCGGAGGCGGCGTCAGCGCTGGCGCTCCCGGGTGAACTCCGGTGCGCGGGCGGTCCGGCGGGCCGGGCGCGGCGGGCGGGCGGTGCTGCGATGGGCGGTATGCGAACCGCCGTCGTCAGCGCGCTGCTCCTCGCGCCCGCCACCCTCCTCGCCCCGCACGCGCCCGCGTCCTCGTACGCCCCGGCGGCACCCGTCTCCTCGTACGCGCTCGCCGCACCCACGTCCCCGTACGCCGCCCACCCGCACGCCGCCCACCCGCACGCCACGCGCCCGTACGCCCTCGCCGCCCCCGACGACCCGCCGCCCGCCCTCTCCGTCTCGCTCACCGACGACACCCGCCGGGCCGCCGCGGGGGACCGGCTCGCTTACATCGTGACCGTCCGCAACGAGGGCGGCAGGCCGGTGCGGCGGCTGCGGGTGGAGCAGCAGATGCCCGAGACCACGACGTCGGCGGAGGCGTTCGGCGGGGCGGTCGTCACGAGCGGCAAGGCCGTGTGGATCACCGATCTGACGGCGTACGGGGACCAGGTGTTCACCTCCTCCGCCGTGCTCGGCCCGCACCCGGGGCCCGGCACCGCCGCCCCCGGCACGCTGCGCGCGGCGAGCACGGTCTGCGTCTACCCCGAGGGCAAGCGCACCCCCGCGGTCTGCGACAGCGACCTCGACGACCGCAGCGACCTGTCCGCCGCCTCCCCCACGGGCGCGTCCGCGACGCCCTGGCTCGGCGTGCGCGGCCGCTGGGCGCTGGGCGCCGCGGGGGTGGCGGCCCTGGCGGGCGGCGGCGCGCTCCTCGTACGGCGCCGCCGGAACGCCGCCAAGGGCGCGGACTGCCCGGCCCCCTGACGAGCGGCCACCGGCCGCCCCCGACGGCGGTCACCCATTGGCACCGGCCCCGGTCGCGCCCCGCGGCCACTCGCACTTGCCTGATACGTGGCCGTAAGAGGCGCAGGGCGGACGAGGAGAGGCAGGGGAGCGGGAGAGATGGCAGCGAGCGCGCCCGTACGGGTCGGTGCGGACCAGCAGGCGAAGGCGGAGACGGAAGGGGAGCGGGGGGCGGTGCCGCGAGCGGGCGGGCGCGGGAGGTGGGTGTGCTCCGTCGTCCTGCTCGTGCTGGGCTGCGTACTGCTGCCGGCGGCGCTGGCCGCGGGGTGGGCGCGGGCCCAGCTCACCGACACCGAGCGGTACGTCGCCGCGGTGGCCCCGCTCTCCGGTGACGCCGCCGTGCAGGCGTCCGTCATCGCCGACATCGACGACGCGGTGATGCGCCAGATCGACCTCGACGCGCTGTTGTCCGCGGTGCCGCAGGGCCAACGCGCGCTGCTGCGCGAGCAGTTCGCGAGCGGCATCCGTACGTTCGTGGACCAGCAGGTACGCCAGGTCGTCACCGGCGACGCCTTCCCGCCCCTGTGGGAGGCGGCCAACCGCGCGGCCCACTCCTCGCTGATGGCCGCCCTGTCGGCGAGCGGGCCCGTCACCTCCGACGTGACGCTGGACCTCACGCCCGTCGCCGAGCGGGTCAGGACGCAGCTGACGGGCAACTGGGTCGGGTCGGGGCCCGGCGCTCAGCCGCCGGGGCGCCTTCCGGCGGCGGACACCGATGTCGTGCTGCTCCCGGCCCGCGATGTGCCCGCGGCCCGCGACGCGTACGCGGCCGTACGGCTGGCCGGGCTCTGGCTCCCCGTGGCCGCGGCCGTGTGCCTGGCCCTGGGCCTGCTCCTCACCCCCGCACCCCGCCGCCGCGCCGTGATCGGCACCGGCCTGGGCTGCGCCCTCACCTGCTCCCTCCTCTTCGCCGCCCTCGCCATCGCCCGCGCCCTGGCCCTGGACACCCTCCCCGCGGCGTCCTCCGCGACCTCCCGCCCAGCGGCCGGCGCCTACCTCGACGCCCTCACCGAACCCGCCCGCATCTGGACAGGCATCGCCCTCGGCGCGGGCGTCCTCACAGCCGTGACGACGCTGGCTGTGGGGCGGATGGGTCGGGCAGAACGATCGGGGCGGATGGGGCGATCAGGACGGGTGGGGCGAGCCGGGTCGACCGGGCGGTAGGCGGGGGCCCGGACGGCCCGGCGCGGGACGGCCGACGGGACCAGCCCAGCACGGGATGGCCGACGCAGGTCGAGCCGGGGTGGCGAGAGGCTGCCGACGCGGCCGGTTCCGTACGGGACGGCCAACGCAGGTCGGTCCGACACGGAACCGCCGACGCAGGTCGGTCCCGCACGGAACAGCCGACGCAGGTCGGTCCGTCGCAGGTAGGAGCCGATGCGGCGCGAGGCTGCCGACGGGGCTGGTCCGCCCCAGGTCGAGCCGACGGAGACCGGATCGACAGGGACCGGGGCGGAGGGGGACGGATCGGCGGGGACCGGCGCGGCAGGGGACGAATCAGCAGGGGACGGATCGGCAGGGACCGGCGTGGCAGGGGGCCGGCGCCGTGCGAGGCGGCCCCGTGACGGGGTCAGAAAGCGATGACCGTTTTGCCGCGGGCGCGGCCCGTGCGGCTCAGGGTGAGGGCGTCGGGGGCGTCCTCCAGGGCGATCTCCTGGCCGATGAGGGGGATGAGGCGGCCGGCGTCGAGGAGGCCGGCGAGGATGGTGAGGAGTTGCGGGGAGGGGCGGTTGTGGAAGTTGAAGCCGCGCAGGCCGTGTTCGGTGAGCATGTCGGGGTCGGCGGAGCCGGTGGTGGAGACGGCCGTGCCCTCGGCCCGTACGACCCGGGTCATCTCGCCGAACGCGACCGGGTCGCCGACCAGGTCGATCAGGATGTCCACGCCCTCCGGGTGCGCCGCCAGGACCTGTTCGGCGACCGAGCCCCTGGTGTGGTCGACGGTCGAGGCGGCGCCGAGCGTACGCATCAGCTCGTCCTGGCTGGAGCGGGCGGTGGCGATCACCTCCGCGCCGCGGCCCGCCGCGAGCTGGGTGGCGAAGGTGCCCACGCCGCCCGTCGCGCCGACGATCAGCACCCGCTTGCCCTCGCCCGTGCGGGTCTCCTCGACCAGGTTGTACGCGGTCATCCCGGCGGTGGGGACGGCCGCTGACGTGGCGTAGGTGACGCTGCGCGGCGCGCCGGCCACCGACATCTGGTCGGCCACCGCGAAGTCCGCGTAGGAGCCACCGCCCGCCGCGGGCCGCTGGAACTGCCCGAAGACCGGGTCGCCGATGGTGAAGCGCCGTACGCCCGCGCCGAGCGCCACCACCTCGCCCGCCCCGTCCGACCCCAGGACCAGGGGGAAGGAGTGCGGCACGGCGTCCTTGAGCATGCCGTCGGCGATGCGCCAGTCCACGGGGTTGAGCCCGGCGGCCGACAGCCGCACCAGCACCTCGCCGGGGCCGGGTTCCGGCTGCGGCAGGTCCATGAGCTGCGGCTCCTCGCCGAACCCGGAAATCGCTACGGCTCGCATGGCGTCCTTCCCTTCCGGCCCTTTGGCCCAGAGCGGGGCTTCGCCCCAGATCGGCCCGCCCTGCCGACGAGGGCGCACCCGAAGCAGGGGGGATCGTAAGCACGCGGGCGGGGCGGCGGGCGGCAGGACCTGGGGCTCTGCCACGGAAGCAACTCGTACGGCCCGCCGCCGAACCGGTGCCGGGCGGTCGCAGGAGGGGGCGGGGCGCGTACGGCGAGCGGCGTTTGGTGGGCGGCGATGGCGGTTACCCGTCCCCGATATGAGCGGCAGCAGCGGCAGCAAGGACGGCAGCAGCGGCAAAGACGGCAGCGGCGGCACGCGGGAGATCACGGCGGGGCGGCGGAAGGTCGCGGTCAGCCGCCCCGACAAGGTGCTCATCCCCGACGACGGCGGGGGCGCGGGCGCGGGCGCGTCCGGGTGGACCAAGTGGGACCTGGCCCGGCACTACGCGGCGGTGGCGCCCCGCGCGCTGCCGCATCTGCGCGGCCGTCCGCTGATGATGGAGCGCTGCCCCGACGGCATCGGCGGCCGCCCGCTGATGCAGAAGAACGCCCCCGAGTACTTCCCCGACTGGGTGCGCCGCTCCGTACAGGCCAAGGAGGGCGGCAAGGTCACCCATGTGGTGTGCGACGACGCCGCGACCCTGGTCTATCTCGCGGACCAGGCTTCCGTCACCCAGCACCGCTGGCTCTCCCGCGCCGACCGGCCCGACCGCCCCGACCTGCTCATCTTCGACCTCGACCCCGCGCGGGGGGCGGACTTCGAGGACGTACGGTGGGCGGCCGGGCAGTTCTGCGGGCTTCTGGACGGACTCCGGCTCCCGGCGCGCCTGATGACCACCGGCTCCCGGGGCCTGCACGTCGTCGTCCCGCTCAACGGGCGCGCGGACTTCGACTCCGTACGGGACTTCGCGCGCGAGGCCGCCGAGCTGCTGGCGGCGCGGCACCCGGACCGGCTGACCACCGAGGTGCGCAAGGACAAGCGGGCGGGACGGGTCTATCTGGACATCCAGCGCAACGGCTACGCCCAGACCGCGGTCGCGCCGTATTGCGTACGGGCCAAGGCGGGCGCCCCGGTGGCCGTACCGATCGGCCGCGAGGAGCTGGAGGACCCGGATCTGCGCGCCGACCGGTGGACGATGGCGACGATCGGGGAGCGGCTCAAGGCCGCGGACCCGTGGGCGGGGACGGACTGGCGGGGGCGCTCGCTGGGGCCGGCGCGGGGGCGGCTGGCGGATCTGAGGGACGGATAGCGGGTCACGTCGCTTTGTTTGTAAGGGTGTTGGGGGCGCCTTCCTGGCGGGTTCATCCGTTTCCGGGTATTGCCCGTATGCCGGTCATGCGCGAGGACGGGGCGTGCGAGGCGCCCCACACGCCCTGCCCAACCCCGCCTACCCCGTTTACACCTCCTACACCGCCTACACCGCCTGAAGCGCCAGTGTCGGGGACAGGCGGGCGGCGCGTACGGCCGGGTAGAGGCCCGCGACCGTGCCGATGACCAGGGTGGCCGCGAAGCCGCCGGTCACCGCCCAGAGGGGGACGACCCAGGGCATGCCTCCGGTGGTGGCGAAGACATAGGTGGCCGCCGAGCCGAGCACGATGCCCGCGAGGCCGCCGAGGCCGGACAGGAGCAGGGACTCCGTGACGAACTGGAGGCGGACCTGGCCCCGGGTCGCGCCCATGGAGCGGCGCAGGCCGATCTCGTGGCGGCGCTCCAGGACCGAGATGATCATGGTGTTGGCCACGCCGACACCGCCGACCAGCAGCGCCACCCCGCCCAGCCCCAGCAGCAGGTTGGTGAAGGCGCCCTCGGTGGCGGCCTTGGCCTGCAGGGCCGAGGAGGGGTCGGTGACCTGGACGTTGCGCGGGTTCTCGGGGTCGATGGTGCGGTCCAGCTTGTCGCGTACGGAGCCCACGGCCGCGTCCGTGGAGCGCTCGTAGACGGAGGTGGGGTGTCCGTCGAAGCCCAGCAGCTCACCCGCGCCGTCCCAGCCGACCAGCGCGGAGCGCTCGATCTCGGGGGCCAGCGGCAGCGGGCCGAGGATGCCGATGACGGTGAAGTAGCGGCCGCCGATGTAGACCTGCTGTCCGGGCGCGGAGATCCCCAGGCGTTCGGCGGCGACGCTGCCCAGGACCACCGATGGATAGCGGGAGTTGGCCGCGTTGAGCCAGCTGCCGGAGGCCATCTTGCCGCGCAGGGTCTCCAGCAGGCCTTCGGTGGCGGCCTTCACGGAGATGCCGCCGGTCTCGTCCTTGGGGATCTTCTCGCTGCGCCGTACGGACTGCTCCAGGTCGCCGGTGGCACCGACCTTCTGTACGCCGTCGATGCGGCCCACCATGCCCGGCGCGTCCTTCGGCAGCTTCACCTTCTCGCCGAACAGGCCCTGGCCGGGCGAGGCCACCAGCATGTTGGTGCCCAACTTGTCCAGCTGCTGCATGAGTTGGGCCTTGCTGGAGGCGGAGATGCCGACCACGGCGATCATCGTGGCGATGCCGATGGCGATGCCGAGCGCGGAGAGCACGACCCGCATCGGGCGGGTGCGCAGGCCCGCCGAGCCGACGTGGAAGACGTCGCGGGGGCGCAGCCTGGCGGGGGTCAGCCGCCCGCCGGCGCGCCTCATCGCAGGCCCTCCCCGGCCCGTACGTCCGCGCTGCCGGGGACCGGTCCGCCCGCGCCGCCCCGGTCCCGTACGCCCCCGCCCGTCACCGCATCAGCGACCACCTGCCCGTCCCGGATGCGCACCTGCCGTGGCAGCTGTGCGGCGATCTCGCTGTCGTGGGTGATCACGGCGATGGTGGCGCCCTCCTTGTTCAGGTCGTGCAGCAGCGCCATGACCGCCTCGCCGGAGGCGGAGTCCAGCGCGCCGGTGGGCTCGTCGGCCAGCAGCAGGTCGGGCTCGCCGACCACCGCGCGGGCGATGGCCACCCGCTGCTTCTGGCCGCCGGACAGCTCGTGCGGGCGGTGGGTCATCCGGTCCGCCAGCCCGACCCGCTCCAGCGCCTGGGCGGCCCGCCGCCGGCGCTCGGCCCGGGAGTGCCCCGAATACAGCAGCCCCTCGGCCACGTTGTCCTGGGCGCTGACCCCGGCGACCAGGTGGAAGGACTGGAAGACGAAGCCGATGTGCTGGGCGCGCAGCGCGGAGAGCCTGCGGTCGCCGAGCGCGGCCACGTCGTGTCCCGCGATGGTGACCGATCCGGCGCTGGGCCGGTCCAGGGTGCCGACGATGTGCAGCAGGGTCGACTTGCCCGACCCCGAGGGCCCGACGATGGCCAGGAGTTCCTCGCGCTCGACGCGCAGGTCCACGCCGCGCAGCGCCGTGACGCCGCCCGGGTACTCCTTGGTGACCTGCCGCAGCTCCACTACGGTGCTCATTTCTTGGGCACCCCGACCTTCATGCCTTCCTTCAGGCCGCCGCCGCTGACCTCGACCCGGCCCTGCCCGAACATGCCCAGTTTCACGGGCACTTCGCGCACCTTCTTGCCGGTGGCGGTGTCCTCCACGACCTGGACGCCGAAGCCGCCGCCGGGCAGCGCCAGCAGTGCGGAGACGGGGACGGTCAGTACGCCCTTGCGCGTCTCGCCGACGAGGTCGACGGTGACCGGGGCCTGGTCGAAGCCCTTGGCCCGGCCGGGGTCAAAGAACGTCACCCGGGCGGTGATCTTCGGGGTCTTGTTCTGCGGGTCGGAGCCCTCCTCGGTGACGTTCTTGTCGACCGAGGAGATCCGGCCCTTGGCGGTGGTGCCGCCGGGCAGGTTGACCTGCACCTCGGTGCCGGGCTTGGCGAGGTCGCCCTGGGAGACGTCCAGCTTGATCTGCACCTCGCGGTCGGAGCCGGTGACGGTCAGCACCGGGCGTCCGGCGCCCGCCTGGTCCCCGGTGGCCGCCTCCTTCTTCTTCACCCGCACCGCGCCCGGCGCGAACGCGATCCGGTCCGGGCCGACCTGTCCGGTCTGCTTGAGGCCGTGCGCCTTCTGCCAGCGCTTGACGGCGTCGGCGGTGCCGGAGGTGAACTCGCCGTCGGCCGCGAGACCCGTTCCGTACCCGAGAGCGATGAGGTTCTCCTTCAACTGCCGTACGTCATCGCCCTTGTCGCCCTGCTTGAGGGTGCGGTACATCGGCTTGGCGCCGAACATCAGACGGACCTTGGTCCCGTCCAGCTCATAGAGCGCCTCGTCCCGGCCGATGGTGGCGCCGGTGTCCGGGAGCCAGGTCAGGGTGCCGGAGGAGCCGCCGTTGACCTTCCGTTCGCGGGCGTAGCCGAGTGTGCCGTCGACCTGGGTGCTGTTGCTCAGGTCCTGGCGCTCCACGCTGTCGGTGTCCGGCGGCAGCCCGTCGGTGCGGTGCTCCTGGCCGGAGGTGTCCTTGCCCGTGACGGCGCTGACCGCGGCCCCGCCGCCGGCCAGCACGACCGCGACGACCAGCGCGGCCACCGCGTACTTTCTACCCTTGCGCCGGGGACGGGCCCGGGTCCGGGTCTCATCAGGCACCGGCAGCCGCGTCTCATCGGGGGCCGTGGGCCGGGTCTCGTCCGGCGCCGGGGACCGGTTCTCATCCGGCATGGTCGCCACCGCACGCCTTGTTGGCCTTGTCGAACTTCTCCTTCTGGGGCCCCTCGGGCACCTGGAGGGCCTTCTGCATCCCGCCGTCGAACTTCGGGTCGGGCATGTCGAAGCCGTTCTTGCGCATGCACTGCGCGAACTTCAGCGCCTTGTCCTTGTCGGCCTGCGATATCTCCCGCTTACCGCCCTTGCCGTCATTTCCGCACTCCTTGAGCGCCTTCTCCATCTTCTCCTGGGAGGTGTTCTTGCCGCCGATGGCAATGCCGCGCGGGTCCTGCCCCGGCTTCGGCTCCTGCACATCGATCCCGTGATCGCGCATGCACTGCCGCTGTTTGTACGCGGCGTCCGCCTGCTTGCCCTTGCCGTTCGCCGCGTCCGAGCCACCGCCGTCCTTCGCCCCTCCCCCGGCGCCCGAACAGGCCGTGGCGAGCATCGCCACCCCTGTGACCAGCGACCACACCGCCAGCGAGACCTTGCGCTGTGCCATGACATGTCCTCCGTAGACGATCCGGAATGCAGGATCCGAAGGCTGGCACCGGCCCGTGTTTCGCTTCTCTAAGCGGAAGTGTTTACACCGACGAAAGGTGGGGCTCGGGTACACATGACGTCATGCGCGTGCTGATCGTGGAGGACGAGGAATTCCTGGCGGAAATGATCGCCGAAGGGCTGCGCCGTGACGCGATCGCGGCCGATATCGCGCACGACGGCCGCGCGGCGCTTCGCAAGATGGAATTCGGCGAGTACGACGTCCTCGTACTGGACCGCGATCTGCCCGGCGTGCACGGCGACGACATCTGCCGCCATGTCGTCCAACAGGGCCTGCTGACCCGGGTGTTGATGCTCACCGCGTCGGGCACCGTACACGACCGGGTCCAGGGTCTGGGGCTCGGCGCCGACGACTACCTCACCAAGCCGTTCGCGTACGAGGAACTGCTGGCCCGGGTGCTGGCCCTGGGACGGCGCGCCCGCCCCGCGCTGCCCCCGGTCATCGAGCGGGCGGGCATCACGGTGGACACCGCCCGCCGCCAGGCCTCCCGCGAGGGCCGCCATCTGCCGCTGTCCCGCAAGGAGTTCGCGGTCCTGGAGGTGCTGATGCGGGCGCAGGGCGCGGTGGTCAGCGGCGAGGACCTGATCGAGCAGGTCTGGGAGGAGCACACCAGCTACCGCACCAACGCCGTACGCGTCACCCTCAGCAAGCTGCGCACCAAGCTCGGCGATCCCGCGGTCATCGAGACCGTGCCGGGCTCCGGCTACCGCATCGGCGGGACGGCGTGAGGCGCGCCCCGGCGCTGCGCCTGCCGCGCGGCGAGCGGGCCCGGCTGACCACGCTGTACGGCGGGCTGCTGGTGCTCTCCGGCGCCCTGCTCATCACCCTGGTCTACCTGCTGGTGCGCGAGGGCCTGTACTCCTCCATCAGCACCGCCGTCACCTCCCGGTCCGCCACCCACGGCCCGTACGCCCCGGCCCTGGGCAGCGCCTACCCCAGCCCGCTCCCCTCCGCCCTGCCCGCCTCCCCCGCGCCCACGGGCACCGCCTCGCCCGGCGTGCCCGACATCCGCTTCCTGCAGGCCACCCGCGTCATCACCGGCGCCGCCGAGGAGGCCGCCCTGAGCCGGCTGCTGACCGTCTCCCTGATCGCGCTGGCCGTCTTCGCCGTCGTCTCCGTCGCGCTGGCCTGGTGGATGTCGGGACGCGTACTGCGCCCGGTCTCCGTGATCACCCGTACCGCGCGCCGCCTGTCCGCCGCCAACCTGCACGAGCGGATCGCGCTGAGCGGCCCGCCCGGCGAGCTCAAGCAGCTCGCCGACACCTTCGACGGGATGCTGGACCGCATCGAGCACCTGGTCTCCGCCCAGCAGCGGTTCGCCGCCAACGCCGCCCACGAACTGCGCACCCCCCTGGCCGTGCAGCGGGCCGCCGCCGAGATCGGCCTGGCCGACAAGGACCCGGACAACGTCGAGCGCATCCGCCGCAAGCTCATCGAGGTCGCCGACGACAGCCAGCACCTGATCGAGGGCCTGCTGCTGCTCTCCGTCTCCGACCAGGGCCTGGAGCACCGCGAGCCGGTGGCGCTGGGCAACCTGGCCGAGTCGGTGGCCGCCGAGTACGCCGAGGAGGCCTGGCAGCGCGGCCTGACCGTGGCCGCCGACACCTGTGCGCTGACCGTGGACGGCGACCCGGTGCTGCTGGCCCACCTCGTACGCAATCTCGTCGGCAACGCCGTACGCCACAACCACGACAACGGCCGGATCACCCTGCGCGTGTACGACCGCACCCTGGAGGTCACCAACACCGGCCCCGTCGTCCCGCCGCAGTCCGTCCCCTACCTCTTCGAGCCCTTCCGGCGCCTGGAGGAGCGGCGGGCCGGCCCCGGCGAGGGGGCGGGCCTGGGCCTGTCCATCGTCGCCTCCATCGCCCGCGCCCACGGCGCCGCCGCCACCGCCGAGGCCAACCCGGGCGGCGGACTGACCGTGCGGATCGCCTTCCCCACCCGCTTGCCCGCATAGAGCGCAGGCCACAGCGGGCCGCGTTTCAATGGATCAATGATCCGCTTCGAGCACGTCACCAAGCGGTACCCGGACGGGACCACCGCCGTCGACGACCTCTCCTTCGACGTCGCCGAGGGCGAGCTGGTGACGCTGGTCGGGCCGTCCGGCTGCGGCAAGACCACCACCATGAAGATGGTCAACCGGCTCATCGACCCCACCGAGGGCGCCATCCACGTCGAGGGCGAGGACATCGCCTCCGTGGACCCGGTGCGGCTGCGCCGCCGTATCGGCTACGTCATCCAGCAGACCGGCCTCTTCCCGCACCGCACCATCCTCGACAACACCGCCACCGTCCCCTTCCTCACCGGCTGGAAGAAGAGCAAGGCCCGCGAGCGCGCCGCCGAACTCCTGGACCTGGTCGGCCTGGACCCCGCCGTCTACGGCAGCCGCTACCCCGACCAGCTCTCCGGCGGCCAGCGCCAGCGCGTGGGCGTGGCCCGCGCCCTGGCCGCCGACCCGCCCGTGCTGCTCATGGACGAGCCCTTCGGCGCCGTCGACCCCGTCGTGCGCGACCACCTCCAAAAGGAGTTCCTGCGGCTCCAGGCGACGATGCACAAGACGGTGCTGCTGGTCACCCACGACATCGAGGAAGCCATCCGGCTCGGCGACCGCATCGCCGTCTACGGGCACGGCCGCATCGAGCAGTACGACACCCCCACCAGCGTCCTGGGCGCGCCCGCCTCCCCCTACGTCGCCGAGTTCGTCGGCACCGACCGGGCGCTCAAGCAGCTCTCGGTCACCCCCATCGACCGCGCCGACCTGGAGCGCCCGCCGTTCGCCCGGCTCGGCGAGGACAGCGCGCACGCGGCCGCGCGGCTGCGGAGCGAGGGCGCGCGCTGGGCGGTCGTCCTGGACGACGAGGGCGAACTGCACGGCTGGGTCGGCACACAGGAGATGGCCGCGGCCGGCGGCACGGTCGCCGACCACGCGCGCCGTATGGAGGCGTGGGTGCCGGTGACCGGGACCCTCAAACAGGCCTTCAGCGAGATGCTCAAGCACGACGCGGGCTGGATCGCGGTGGTCGACGGGGCCCGCTTCCTGGGCGTACTGACCCCGACCACGCTGCACGAGGCGCTGCGGCGCACCGTCGACGCCGATACGCAGGGCGTGCCGCGCGCGATGGCCGAGGTGGACTCCGTCCCCACGGAGTAGCCCCTCTCGGAGCAGGCCCTTGGACTTCAAGTCTCAGAGCAGGCCCTTGGACTTCAGGTAGTTGCGGGCCACGTCCGAGGCGAGCCGGCGCCAGCTGTCCACCTGGAGGTTGAGTTCGGCCAGGTCCTGGGTGGTCAGTACGGAGTTGAGGCGGCCGAGCGCGGCGGCGACCTGCTCGCTGCCCGCCCGTGAGCGGTTGACCACCGGCACGACGTAGTCCGCGTTCTGCAGGTGCCGGTCGTCGGCGAGCACGACCAGGCCGAAGGCGCCGAGGGTGGCGTCGGTGCTGGTGGTCAGCACCATCTGGTTCTGCCCGCTCTGCACGGACTGCTTGGCCGGAGTGGTGCCCACGCCCTTGGGGTCGACGGCCGTGATGTCGATCCCGTACGTCTTCTCCAACCCCGGCTTGCAGAACGGCCGTTGGACGCACTCGTCGCCCGCCGCCAGCCGTACGGGGAGCTTGGCGCGGCCCAGGTCGCTGAGGGTCTTCAGGCCGTGCTTCGCGGCGTAGGACTCGGCCACCGCGAAGGCGTTCTGGTCCACCGCCTTGCCCGGGGGCAGCACGCTCAGGCCGCGCGGGGCCGCGAGCCTGCGCAGCGCCGCCATGGTGGCGTCCAGGTCGGGCGAGGCGACCGGCGGTGCGCCGGGGCCGTTCTTCTTGGCGTTGAGCCAGTCGGCGAAGGTGGCCGCGTACTCCGGTACGACGTCGATCTGGCCGCTCTCCAGGGCCGGTTCGTACAGCTCGCGGTTGCCCACGGTCAGGATCTTGGTGCCGTAGCCCGCGCGGTCCAGCAGCGCCGCGTACATGTGCGCCAGCAGCTCGCTCTCGGTGAAGCCGGCCGAGCCGATGGACAGGTTCTTGCTGTCGCCGGGCGGACCGGTGACCTCGCCGCGGTTCTCCAGGGAGGGCCCGCCGGTGCAGGCCGTCAGGACCAGGAGTACGGCGATCGCGTACGTGCGCGCCCTCATCCGTCCCCGCCCCGCATCCTGCGCCGCGCCCAGGCGGGGGCGAGCTTCTGCGAGGCCTCGAAGGCGGCCTCGACCAGGAGGGCGAAGGCGGCCACGATCACCGCGCCCGCGACCACCTGCGGGGTGCTGGCCAGGTTGAAGCCCGCGGTGATGATCCGGCCGAGCCCGCCGCCGCCCACCAGCGCCGCCAGCGTCGCGGTCGCCACCAGCTGGACGGCCGCGATCCGGATGCCGGTCAGGATCAGCGGGAAGGCGAGCGGGATCTCCACCCGCAGCACCAGCTGGAGCCCGGTCATCCCCATGCCGCGCGCGGCCTGCACCACGTCCCGGTCCACCTCCCGCATCCCGACATAGGCGTTGGTCAGCAGCGGCGGAACGGCGAACAGCACCAGCGCGATGACGGTCGGCCACTCCCCGTACTTCCCGATCGGGGTGAGCAGCAGCAGGACCAGGACGGCGAAGGTGGGAATGGCGCGGCCGACGTTGGCGAGGTTGACGGCCAGCGCGCCGCCGCGGCCGAGGTGGCCCAGGGTCAGCGCGACGGGCAGCGCGATCAGCGCGCTGATCACCAGGCACACCACGGTCAGCATCAGGTGCTCGCCCAGACGGTGCCACACGCCGTTCTCCCCCGACCAGTTGGCGGCGGTGGTCAGCCAGGACCAGACCTCGGCGAGGGTGTTCATGCGCGCGCCCTCCGCCACGGGGTGAGCAACCGCTCGGCGCCCAGCAGGAGCAGGTCGAAGGCGATGGCGATGAGCACGCACAGGACGGAGGCGGTGAGCACCTGCGCCTTGAAGAAGGAGTTCATCCCGGAGTAGATGAGATTGCCCAGCCCGCCGTAGCCGACGATCGCGCCGACCGTGGTCAGGGCGACGGCCGAGACGGTGGCGATGCGCAGCCCCGCCATCGCGGCGGGCAGCGCCAGCGGCAGCTCCACGGCCAGCAGCTGCCGCAGCGGCCCGTACCCCATCCCGCGGGCCGCCTCCGTGGCCTCCCTGGGCACGCCCTCCAGGCCCGCCAGGATGTTACGGACCAGCAGGGTCAGGGAGTACAGGGCCAGGCCGACGACGACCAGGGTGGCCGAGAGCCCGTACAGCGGCAGCAGCAGCGAGAACATCGCCAGCGAGGGGATCGTGTAGAGCACGGTGGTGATCCCCAGCACCGGGCCGACCGTCCAGCGCCTGCGCCGGGCCAGCAGCGCCAGCGGGAGCGCGATCGCCAGGCCCAGCAGCACGGAGATCACGGTCAGTTGGAGGTGCTGGAGGACCGCGTCGAGGAGGATCTGGCGGCGGGTGCTCAGATATTCGCCGCAGATCCAGTCGTTGCGGGCCAGACAGTCGTCCGGGGGCGCGGGCGCGGTCACCTGTCGAGTCCATCGCGCCACGGGGCGGGGTGCCTCGTTGGGTGCGGCCGATCGGGTGCGGGCTGTCGGGGGCGGGTCACCGGGAGCGGGTCACCGGGCTGAGCGGCCTTGCCGAAGGCCGGTACGGTGCGGCCGTGCCCTGAAGGGGCGCGGGGAACTGCGCGACCGGCCACGGCGTGCCCGCGGACGACACACTGCACATCCAGCGGAGCGCTCAGCGAGTGGCGGCGCTCGGCTGCGGCTTCGGCTCCACGTCCTGCGGAAAGGTCAGCTGCCGGCTCTGCCACTTCAGCGCCGGGATGATCTCCGGCCGCCAGGTGCTGAACATATGGGCACCTCTGGGGTTGATGATCGAACCGACCGTCATCGGCGGCCGGACCGCCTTCAGGAACCGTACGGTCTCGCCGTAGTCCCGCTCCCCCTTGCGGCTGCTGGCCACCAGCGCGGAGATCTGCGGTACGGGCAGATGCTTCAGCCGCCAGAACAGATCGTGCTCGCGCTCGCGCTGCGCCGCCTGCGGCCCGTCGCCGAAGAGATTGCCGGTGGTGGGGTCGTTCTTGATGGCGAAGACGGGCGACAGCGCCACCGCCGAGGTGTAGACCTTCGGGTTGCGCATGGCCAGCTGCAGCGCGCAGGTGCCGCCGGAGGAGTAGCCGAACACGCCCCAGGCGCTGGGGTCGTAGCCGATGCGGTAGGCGGAGTGCAGCGCGTCCGGCATGTCCTTGGTGAAGAACGTCTCGGCCTGCGGCCCGCCGGGCACATCCACGCACTCGGTGTCCCGCGGCGGCGCGATCGTGGGCCGCACCATCACCAGCACGGTCGGCTGCATCTCCCCTTTGGCGATCAGCTTCCCCGCTTTCTGCGGGATCTGCAGATGCTGCGCCAGATTCATGATGCCGCCCGGATAGCCGCTGATGACGACCATGACGGGAAAGCGCTGGCGCTGGTACTGCTGCTGGAAGTACTGCGGCGGCAGATACACGAAGCCGGGGTTGACCGCCCGGCTGCGCCGCCCGAGGATCTTCACCGACTCCACCCGGCCGACCTTGTCGGGCGCGCCCTGCGGCAGCCCGGTCACCCGGTCCAGGCCCTGCGGCCCGGCCGGCTGCACCAGCCCGCCGGGCAGCCCGCCGCCCTTCATGTCCCCAAAAGCGGCGTACGGCCCGCCCTGGCTGACCGAGACCGGCGCCTCGTCGTTGTTGCCCAGCAGCTCGTCCCAGCTCCCGAAGAACTCGAAGCTGGAGTTCACCGCGAGCAGGATCGTGCTCATGATCGTCACCTGGGTGACCACGACCGTGGCGAGTCTGCCCAGTACGGCGACCAGCCCGCCCCGCGACAGCCGTGGCCACAGCCACACCGTGAGAACGACACAGGCGAGCGCGAGCGCCCCCACCGTGTATTCGAGCGACTGGCTGGTCAATCCCATGCGGCCCACAACTCCCGTCAACCGTCCGCGGGTTCTCTCGGCTCCGTACGCCAGGAGGTGCGTACACCGAAGGGGCATACGCCAGGAGGGACAACTGACGGTCCGGGCCTATGGTCACCGGGTGGGGCGGGGCGATGGGGCCGTGCGGACACACGTGCCTTTACTGTCCTTGCGGCGCGAGTGCCCGTACCGCCCTTGCGGCACAAGTGCCCTTACGGGGACGGGAGATTGCCGGTGTGCGCGCACGGTCGCCGCTCGCCCTTACGGGCACAGGAGCTTGTCGCCGCTGACCGGTGCGCCCTCCACGCTGGAGCGGTCGTACGCCACCCGCTGCACCCGCTGCCCCCGGTCGGCCACCGCCACCTGGAAGATCTGGCCGTGACCGGACACCGGGGACAGCTTGGCGCCGGGCAGCGCGGCGGCGAGCGTGGCCACGTACCGCTCCCAGTTCGGGTCGTACGTGATCACCGTCTGTGCCGCCGGGGCGCCGGCGCCGCGCGCCGCGAACCTCTCCACGTCCAGCGCGTCGAACCCACCGCGGCGCAGCGCCTCCGCCACGTCCACGTCGTCCACCCGTACCTGCAGCGCCTGCGGCCGCATGTCCACCGGCACCCGGCCCTTGGGCCCGATGCGCGCGTCCGTCAGCAGCGGGCGGTCCTCGCGCAGCGCCGCGAACAGCGCCTTCGCGCGCGCCTTGTGCCACAGCAGTGTGGAGCCCCAGTTGGGCACCCGGTGGTCGAACTCATCGATGGGTACGGTCATGAACTCCATGCGGTCGGGCGTCAGTTGGCCCAGCGACAGCCCGAGCCGGACGAGCGCGGCGGCGTCGGTGCGCGGGTCGGTGCGTACGTACCGCTTGACCGCCTTGACCGTGCGCGCCATGGCCGCCGGGTCCTGGAAGACGCGCTGCTCGCGCATCCGCTCCAGGATGCTCAGCAGCACGCGCTGCTGGCGGCGGACCCGGCCGAGGTCGCCGGGCGGGTTGAGGTGGCGGGCGCGGGAGTAGCGCAGTGCCTTGGAACCGTTGATGCGGTGGGTGCCGGGTTGCAGGCGCAGCCCGGCGTTCTTGTCGTAGAGCAGCTTGTCCGAGCACACCTTCGCTCCGCCGATCTTGTCGACCGCGCGGGCGAAGCCGTTGAAGCCGGTCTCCAGATAGTGGTCGATGCGCAGCCCGGTGGCCTGCTCCACGGTCCGTACGGCCAGCTCGCCGCCGCCGTGCGCGAAGGCGCCGTTGATCTTCCCCCAGTGGGTGGTGTTGCGCTCGGCGTGGTCGTCGTGCGGCGCGTACCGCACGTAGGAGTCGCGCGGCAGGGAGACGACGCTGGCCCGCCGGAGGTCCTGGGAGAGGTGGACCAGCATCATCACGTCGGTGCAGTCGCAGCCCCTGCCGCCGACGTGCAGCCGGTTGATCTGCTTGCGCGTCATGTCGGAGCGGCGGTCGATGCCGACGATCAGGAGATTGGTGCCGTTGCCGCCGCCGTTGCCGTTGCCGTCGCCGCTGCGGCCGCCGGGCGAGGTGGGCCGCCCGGCCCCGGGCACGGAGTCACCGCCGCGCACACCCGCGGCGCCGATGTCGGCGTCGGGCCGGTTCATCGCCCATACCGAACCGCCGGAGATGAGGAGGGCGGTGGCGAGGGCGGTGATGACGTAGCGGCGCAGCGGGTGTGGGCGGCGCGGGGGCGTGCGCGGCGTGGGGGATGCGGGGGATGTGGGGGATGCGGGGGATGTGGGGGATACCGAGGGCAGGTGGGGTCCGGGCCCCTCGGGGCTGCTGTTCGTGGTCAGCATGGGACATACCTCCACTGGGCTGCTGCGGGGGAACTGGGGGTGGTTCGGGGGGCGGTGGATCGGGCAGGGCGGGGGGCGCTTCGGGTGGGGGCGCTTCGGGCGGGGGCGCTTCGGGCGGGGGTGCTTCGGGCGGGGGCGAGGCTGCTGGGGCAGTGCTGCTTGGCAGTACTACTGGAGCAGCGCTGCTCGGGCGGTGCTACTGGGGCAGCGCTGCTCGGGCGGTGCTGCTCGGACGGTGCTATTGGGGCAGTGCTGCGACTGCTGCGGGCGGGGTGGTTGTCGGCCTGACTCCGCTGCCGAAGGCTAGGCAGCCGCCCGCCGGTTTCCCCGCCGCCGGGGGCCGACGCGGCCGTCCCAACCGCCCGACTGGCCGCCCGTCCGGGCACTCCATACGTAATTCGGCCCATCACCCGGGCAGGGCGCCCGACCTGGGACGCGGGCCGGGGCCGGGGACCGCACCCCGGCCGACCCGCGCACCCCCTCCGTACCCCATCCCGTACGTGGGGCCGTCCCGCCCCCTCCCACACGCCCCTACATGGCCGCCGCACGCCGCGCCAGATCCCACGAAAGGGCCCTTCCGGACGGCTACGCTTACGTGTCCGCCCTGGTCAGGGACATGTCCCCGCGACCGGGACATACGTCGCACGCACACCACGCAAGAGAGGTTCGCCGATGGGCATTCGGAGTCTGCTGCGCAACGCTTTCGGTCGCTCGAAGGCGGCCCGCGAGGAACGGAGCGCGGCACCGAACGCCGCCGACGCCCCGGAAGCGGCGACCATCCCGGAGGCCCGCGAGGAATCCGCGCCCTCCACGGCGCGCACCCCGGGTCCGGCAACGGAACGCTCGACCTCCCCAACGGACCGCTCGTCGGGCTCGCCCGACCTCCCGTCGGCCCGCACCGCCCCGACGGCCCCGGACTCCCTCATCCCGGACTCCGACCGATCCACGTCGTCGGACTGGCCCAGCTCATCCGAGCGGACGCGCTCGTCGGACCGACCCGCGTCCTCGGACTGGCCCAGCTCATCCGAGCGGCCGAACTCCTCGGACCGATCCACGTCCTCGCACTGGCCCAGCTCATCCGAACGGCCGAACTCCTCGGACCGACCCGCCGCGTCCGGTTGGTCCCCCGACTCCGCCTCGTCCGGCCCGTCCGCCGCTTCCTCCGGCTCCTCCGGCCAGTCCACGTCTTCCTCCGGCTCCTCCGGCCCGTCCACCACGGAGCCCTCCCTCCCGGCCCAGGGCACCCCGGCCGACCGCCCCCGCCCGGACACCCGCGACTCCGCGGCCCCGCGCACCCCCACGCTCCCCACCCCCACCACGGAGCCCACCCCCACCTCCGAGCCCACACCCACCGCCTCCGCCTCCGACCTCGTAAGCCAGGCCTTCGACAACCCGGCCCCGGCGCAGGCACGTACCTCGGCCCCGGCACCGGACCGCGCTCCTGCCCCGGCACAGGACCACTCCCCTGACCCGGCCCCCGCGGCGGACAGCGAGCCGTCTGCGGCACCGGCCGCGGAGGCCGGAACGGCGACGCCGGTGGAGCCCGCCCCTGAGACGCTGACCGATCCCGTCCAGGAGACGCCGGCGGACCCCACCCCGAAGGCACTGGCCGAACCCACCCCGGACACGCCGGACACGCCGGCCGAACCCGTCCTCGAGACGCCGGAGAAGCCCACCGCGGAAACGTCGGCGCAGCCCACCCTGAAGACCTCGACGGAGCCCGCCCGGACGCCTTCGGCGGAACCCGACCTGGACACCCCGGCCGCCTCTGCACCGGAAGCAGCCACCGAGCCCGCGCCCGCGACAACCACCAGCGCCGCACCGGAGACTGCCGCCACTCCCGCACCCGCGACGGCCACCGACGCCGCACCGGAGACGGCGGTCGATCCCGTCCGGGAGACACCGGAGACGTCCGCCCCGGAGACGGCGGTCGAGCCCGTCCTGGACACCCCGGCCGCCTCCGTACCGGAAACAACTGCCGAGCCCGCACCGGAGGCGCCTGCCCAGCCCGTACTGGAGACGGCACCCGAGGCCGAGCCGAAGTCCGCCCCCGAGCCTGCTGCCGCCGACGCGCCGAAGGCCGAGGCGGAGGCCGGACTCGCGGTCGCCGCGGACACCGCAACCCCCTCCCCCTCCCCGGCGGCCCCCGTCAGCCTCGCCAAGGTCGAGGAGCAGGCGCCGGGGCTGGTCAGCCTCTACAAGGCCGCGCGGGTCTCGCTCGAAAAGCACGGGCTGGGTACGCAGCGCGCCGCCGTGTACCTCGTCCTGGACCGCTCCGGCTCGATGCGCAACTACTACAAGGACGGCACCGTCCAGCACCTGGCCGAGCAGGCCCTCGGCCTCTCCGCCAACCTCGACGACGACGGCACCGTCCCGGTCGTCTTCTTCTCCACCGACATCGACGGCACCGCGGACCTGGACCTGGCCAACTACCAGGGCCGCATCGAGGAGTTGCACGCGGGCCTGGGCCACATGGGCCGTACGAACTACCACTGGGCCATCGAGGCGGTCGTCAAGCACTACAAGCAGCACTCCAAGAAGTCCGGCTCGACCGCCCCCGCCTTCGTCATCTTCCAGACCGACGGCGCCCCCACTTCCAAGCCCGCCGCCGAAAAGGCCCTGTGCGAGGCCGCGAAGCTGCCCATCTTCTGGCAGTTCGTCGGCTTCGGCGACCCGGACGCCAAGGGCTTCGACTTCCTCCGCAAGCTCGACGATCTCGCCGTACCCGAGAAGCGCGTCATCGACAACGCCGGCTTCTTCCACGCCGGCCGCGACCCCCGCGCCCTCTCCAACGCCGAGCTCTACCAACAGCTCATGGTCGAATTCCCGGAATGGCTCACCGAGGCCCGCACCAACGGAATCCTCAAGGACCGCTGACCTAAAGGCGCTTCCCCAAACACCCACCCCGGCCGTGGCCGGACCCCACCTCAGGGGCCCGCCCACGGCCGTCGCCATTCCCCCTCCACAAGCCCTCAACTCGCCAATTCCAAAAAGAACAGGCCAGCCGGTTTTCTCGATACGAGGAACCAAAGGCACTGTCAGTAGCGTGTGGCAATGTGACCACGGAGACGGAAGCGAACTAAACGCACCCAGAGGGCCGGGGGAGCCTCTTCATGCCATTGAATGATCAAATAGCCGACCTGTACGAGGGGAACGGCAACCCACATGCCGCCGTCGGCGAATTCCGCCGCACCCCGGTATTGGTGCCGTTGATCAACGACGGTTTGCTGACCGCCGAGTTGGGCGGAATCCGCTGGATCTACGCCTTTTCCGACGAGGACGCCCTCGCCCGCTTCGCCGCCACCCAGAACATGGTGAGCACCGACAGCGTCGACGACTGGCAGTACGCCTCCGTGCGCGGCGCCCGGCTCCTGGACGTGGTCGTTCCCGCCCTCCAGGTCCCCGCGGGGGTGGCCCTGGACGCGGGCAGCGAACGCGGCATGGCCTTCCCGCCGGTCTCCGGAATCGTCCCCGACTCGGCAGCGATCGACATCGCCGCCACACCTGCCGGACAGGACGGCCAGGGAGGCCCGGCATGAGCGCGGGCGACGGCTACGAGCTGGACCCGGCAGCGCTCCAGCAGATCACCAAGGGCATCAACGCCACGATCTCCGAGCTCAAAGAACTCGGCATCGATGCCAACGCCCAGGTGGGCAAGGGATTTTCGGACATCGAACTGACCGGAATGGAGACCGGCCACGCCGGACTGACGTCGACTTTCGCCTCGTTCTGCGAACGCTGGGACTTCGCCGTACGCCAACTCGTCCTGGAAGCCAACGAAATCGCCCGCCGCCTGGATCTGTCCGCGGGCATGTATCACGAACAGGAACAGTACGCATCGGGCCTGCTGAAGATCGGCGTCAATGCGGCCATGGGCGACCCGACCCTCACCTCGGACCAGATCAAGGAGAGGACCTGGGGCCAGATCGGCTCGGACAACCCCTTCACCCAGTTCCGGGACCTGGACTGGAACCCGAATTCCACCGAGTCGCGAGAGGCCTTCGAGCGCACCCGCCAGGCGTGGAACGCGACGGGCAACAGCATTTACGAGAACGGCAGAGAAGTACTGAACCGCTACGGCGCGGACCTTCCCGAGCGCAAGCCGGACACAGGGACGACGGACAACGCCCAGCACGACGGGGGTAAGGGCTGATGGGCCTCGGCGGATTCATCAACAAGGCCGGGGAAGCGCTCGAAGCGGGCGTCGACGGCTTCAAGCGCGGGGCGGGCGAGGCCATCGAGTTCGGGGCCGACAAGGTGGCCGACGGGCTGGAGGCGGTCGGTGCCGACGGCGCGGCCAAAACGGTCCGCTCCGCCGGTGAAGACATGGCCGACGGGCTGGGCGCCCAGGTCGACGAACGACAGCTGGGCGAGACTGACGACCCCAAGCAGCTGGTCCACGGCGACACCGAGGCGCTCAACGAGACGGCCCGCCACCTCAAGGACTTCCACGCCGCCTTCGACAGCGTGGCGCAGGGCATGCGCAAGCTGGACAACGGAGGCTGGAAGGGCAAGGCCGCCGACAGCTTCCACAAGAAGTTCCAGGCCCACCCCAAGACCTGGATGCACGCCGCGGACGCCTGCGAGCAGGCGTACAAGGCGCTGGACTCCTACGCCGACACGGTGGGCTGGG
Organism: Streptomyces sp. UF-297; assembly: GCF_058245575.1. Taxonomy (NCBI): domain Bacteria; kingdom Bacillati; phylum Actinomycetota; class Actinomycetes; order Kitasatosporales; family Streptomycetaceae; genus Streptomyces; species Streptomyces sp. UF-297. Next base: position 110,014 of record NZ_JBSIBZ010000008.1, read on the forward strand.
CCCAGCGCAAGGCCCGTACGGCACTGGAGAAGTACAAGGCCGCCGAGGCCGCCAGCAAGAAGGCCCTGGACGCGCACAACGCCAAGGTCGACGCGTACAACTCCGCCGCCAAGACCTACAACGCGGCCGTGGAGCGCGGTGACGAGCCGGGCAAGAAGCCGCAGGAGCCGGGAAAGTTCACCGACCCCGGCGACAAGGGCCGCAAGGAGGCCGAGGAACTCCTCAAGGACGCCAGGCGCCAGCGCAACGAAGCCGCCGAACGGGCCCAGGGGGCCATCAAGAAAGCCCTGGCCCACGCGCCGGACAAGCCGACCTTCACGCAGTTCATGACCCTGGACTTCATACAGACCTCCGCGTCGGCCAGCATCCAGCTGGGGCATGTGGCGGGTGGTCTGGTCAGGGCCGGTGCCGAAACCGTGAAGTTCGCCCGCACGCTCAACCCTCTGGACCCGTACAACATCAGCCACCCCTGGCAGTTCGTGAACAACCAGGCCACCATGCTCGCCGGCCTGACGAACATGGCCGCCAACCCGCAGCAGATCCCCAAAGCCATCCTCGGCGAGGGCTGGGGCAACGACCCGGCCGATGCCTTCGGCGCCGCGATCGGCAATCTCTTCGGCGGCAAGGGCGCGGGCGGCCTCGCCAAGGGCGCCGCCAAGGGGGCGGGCCGGGCCGGTATGCGGGCGGGCGCCAAGGGCGCCGCCCGCGGCTCCCTCGGCAAGGGCGGCAACGGCATCCGCAACTTCGCCCGCGACATGAAGTGCAAGATCTTCGGCGGCGACCCGATCGACATGGCCACCGGCCGGATGGCGCTCCCGCAGACCGACGTCACCCTGCCCGGCAGCCTGCCGCTCGCCTTCGCCCGTACCTTCGAGTCCTCCTACCGCGCGGGCGGCTGGTTCGGCCCGACCTGGGCCAGCACCGCCGACCAGCGGCTGGAGATCGACGCCGAGGGCGTCGTCCTCGTCACCGAAGAGGGCTCGCTGCTCGCCTTCCCGCACCCCGCGGTCGGCGTCCCCACCCTCCCCGCCGAAGGGTCACGGCGCTCGCTGGAGCTGCTCCCCGGCGGCGACTACCTCCTCACCGACGCCGCCACCGGCAAGCGCTGGTACTTCTCCACCGTCGACGAGGACCTCGCCCTCCTCGACGAGATCTCCGACCGGCACGGCCACCGCATCACCTTCGACTACGACGACGAGACCGGCGCCCCGGCGGCCATCACGCACAGCGCGGGCTACCAGCTCAAGCTCACCACCGCGGACCGCCGCATCACCGCCCTGCACCTGGCCGCCGCCACCCCCGACGGCGAGGACCAGCTCCTGCTCACGTACGGGTACGACAGCGCCGGAAACCTGACCACCGTCACCAACTCCTCCGGCCGCCCCACCACCTTCGGGTACGACCCCCTGGGCCGTATCACCTCCTGGACCGACACCAACGACAGCCACTACGCGTACGTCTACGACGAGCTGGACCGGTGTACGTCCCAGGGCGGGGCGGAAGGCCACCTCCGCAACCACTACTCCTACCTCCCGCGCGATCCGGAGACGGGACTGCGCACCACCCTGCGCACCGACTCCCTCGGCCACACCACCCAATACCTCGTCGACGACGCCCTCCAGGTCGTCGCCGAGACCGACGCCACGGGTGCCACCACCCGCACCACGTACGACCGTTACGACCGGGTCCTGTCCACCACCGACCCGCTGGGCCGTACGAACCGCTACACGTACTCCGAGGACGGTCACCTGACCTCCGTCACCCGGCCCGACGGCTCACGCACCACGATCACCCGGAACGACCTGGGCATGCCGGTGACGGTCACCGACCCCTCCGGAGCCACCTGGCGCCACACCTACTCCGGCCTCGGCAACCTCACCTCCACCACCGATCCGCTCGGCGCGGTGACGGCCTACACATACGACCACCGGGGCCACCCCACCTCCGTGACGGACGCGCTGGGCGGAGTCACGCACCTCCGCTGCAACGAGGCGGGGCTCCCGCTCTCCGTCACCGACCCGCTGGGCGCCGTGACGGCGTACACCCGGGACGCCTTCGGGCGGATCATCACCGTCACGGATCCGCTGGGCGCCGCCACCCACCTCTTCTGGACCGTCGAGGGCCGGCTGTCCGCCCGCCTCGACCCCAACGGCGGCATCGAGGAGTGGACGTACGACGGCGAGGGAAACTGCACCTCCCACACCGACGCCGTCGGCCGGACCACCACCTTCGAATACACCCACTTCGACCTCCTCGCCGCCCGCACCGACCCCGACGGCGTCCGCCACACCTTCACCCACGACACCGAACTCCGCCTCACCCAGGTCACCAACCCCCAGGGCCTGACGTGGGATTACGCGTACGACCCGGTCGGCCGCCTGCTCTCCGAGACGGACTTCGACGACCGTCCGCTGACGTACACGCACGACCCGGCAGGCCAACTCACCTCCCGCACCAACGCCCTGGGCGAGGTCACGACCTACACCCGCGATCCCCTCGGCCGCATCGTCACGAAGGACGCCGCCGGGCGCCGCACCACCTACACCCACACCCCCACGGGCGCCCTGGCCTCCGCCACCGGCCCGGACGCCACCCTCACCTACACCCGCGACGCCGTCGGCCGCGTCCTGACCGAATCCGTCAACGGCCGTACGCTGAGCTTCACTTACGACAGCCTCGGCCGCCGCGTCTCCCGCAGGACCCCCACCGGCGCCGTCACGACCTACACCTACGACGCGGCCGGCAACCGCTCCGCCATGACGGTCTCGGGCCACACCCTCGACTTCACCCATGACGCCGCGGGCCAGGAACTGACCCGCACCGTGGACGCCGCCCTCGCCCTCACCCACACCTGGGACCCCACGGGCCGCCTCCTGTCCCAGTCCCTCGCGTCATCCGACCGCGAACCCCTCCAGCACCGCTCCTACACCTACCGCCCCGACGGCAACCTGACCTCCGTCGACGACTCCCTCACCGGCCGCCGCACCTTCGACCTGGACCGCGCCGGCCGCGTCACCGCCGTCCACGCCGCCAATTGGTCCGAGTCCTACGCGTACGACGAGGCAGGCAACCAAACTCACGCCAACTGGCCCGCCACACACCCCCATTCATCCGCCCGCGGGGATCGGTCGTACACCGGCACCCTCATCACCACCGCCGGCTCCATCCGCTACGAACACGATCCCCTCGGCCGAGCCACCCTCCGCCAAAAGACCCGCCTCTCCCGCAAACCCGACACCTGGCGCTACACCTGGAACACGGAGGACCACCTCACCTCCGTCACCACCCCCGACGGCACCCTCTGGCGCTACCTCTACGACCCCCTTGGCCGCCGCACCACCAAACAACGCCTCTCCCCCGACGCCACCACCGTCCTCGAATCCACCCACTTCACCTGGGACGGCCCCACCCTCACCGAACAAACCACCCACACCCCCTCCGCCCCCGACTCCATAACCCTCACCTGGGACCACCAGGGCCTAACCCCCCTCACCCAGACCGAACGCAAAACCAGCGTCCTGTCCGACGCCCCTCAACCCACCATCGACGAACGCTTCTTCACCATCATCACCGACCTCATCGGCACCCCCACCGAACTGGTCTCCCCCACCGGCGACGTCGCCTGGCAGTCCCGCACCACCCTCTGGGGCACCACCACCTGGCCCCGCAACGCCACCGCCTACACCCCTCTCCGCTTCCCGGGCCAATACTTCGACCCAGAGACCCAGCTTCACTACAACTACTTCCGCACCTATGACCCCACCACCGGCCGCTACCTCAGCCCCGACCCTCTCGGCCTCTGGCCTGCCCCCAACCCCGTCGGCTACGTACCCAACCCTCATGCCTGGGCCGACCCATTCGGCCTCACGCCCTGTGACCGATTCCGGGCCGATACGCGTCGACCGGACGAGGTATTCAGAGACGGTTTTGAGCCCAGGGGCGATAACATGAGTCTCGAAGAGCATGTTTACGGCATTTCCGGCGACTACACACCCCCCTCCGGGTACGTAGCAACAACCGAATCCTCCAATCACGCATTCTCTCGACTGAAAACCACTGACGGCCACGTATACCTCATACGGGACGCCGAAGACGGCATTAACGTCAACAAGAGAATCCCAGACAACCCGCTCTCACATGAACGCGAAATTGCGTTCCCGAGAAAAATCGAATCATCATCAATCGTCGGCGCCTGGGATAAAAACAGAAAGTGGACCCCCAACCCTCACTACGGAGGCCCATCGTGAGCGAACGCATCTCGCTGACAGCAGTGGCAGAGAATAACGCATCAGAACCGGTATACATCGAGCCAAGTAGCACGCCCCCATATCGGATCACCGTGACGAGGGCAGAAGGACCGAGCAGAGAATACTCCGGCGACAATCTTTTTGCCTGCCTACTCAGAGCCCGGATGGATCTGGAGTCGGAAGGTCTACTGCTGTGCTGCCAAGGGGCGCGGCCAGACGTAACGAACTCCGGGATGCAGGCCCAAATGACTGGTGGAAGGTTCGTATACACATTCAATAGATCTTCGCGCAGCATAAGCGATGAAGTCGTCGATATATTCTCCCCTGCTCGCGCCGACGAGGTGACCACTGTAGCCGAACAGCGTTCAGCTATTTTCGATTTCTTCCGGATTCAAGATCGCCAAAGCGGAGCGTGAACCATCACTGGCGCCGAGATATTAGACGGCAGTCGATTGCGCAATACTCGCGCTACTCAAAAGACGGCCTGCGAGTAGGCCGTTGCATCAGGTATGAGAGTTGGGGTAACACGTGGAATATCTCAACGCGGAATTTACCTCATCGCGACCGTAGCGGGCTCCTCTGAGTTTCCTGCGCCGGAAGTGACACCAAAATCAGCAGGCACGATTATTAAGGATCGCCTCAAAGTGTCCCACCAGCAGCCGCCTTTCAACTATGGAGGGCCATCACCGTACGGCCCGCAACCCATCCCATCCGAGGAACCACAGTTCGGGTATCCGAATCAGCGACCATCTGCACCCGGGTTCGGACCGCAAGGGCAGTACGGGGCACCGCAGCAACCGGGGTACGGAGGCTGGGGTGGGCCGCCGCCTATGGGGCCGCCGCCGATACCGCCCAGGCGGAGGGCTGGGAAGGTGTGGGGGATTGTTGGGGCGGTTGTGGGGGTGGTGGTTATTGGGGGGATTGCTTCGGCGGTTGCGTTCAGTGGGGGTGGGGGCGGAAAAGGTGGGGAGGAAGTGGGGCCCAAGTTCAAGGTTAGTGTGCCGAGTTCGTTGCTTGGGGGGACGTATCGGTTGGAGCAGGACTTGAGCAAGATGGCTGATGCCGAGGTGCCGGACAATGGGTCGTACGGGCGGAACTTGAGGACTGTGGGTGGGCAGTACAGCTCTGGGAACAAATCGATGGTGATGATGGGGCTGTACGGCACCTTCTCGGATCCGCAGCGGGCCATCGAGCAGACGATCCATGGGATGAAGCGGGCCGATGGGGCCGAAGTTGCGGTGAAGGAGAAGGAGTTCACGCCGCGGGGTGATGGGAGTCCGTTGACCTGTGGGGTGCTCGTCAAGCGGCAGATGGGGCAGCGGATTACGGTGCCGTTCTGCGTGTGGGCCGATTCGAGCACGAATGGGAATGTAGCTGAGACCGACGGTGATAAGCCTGATGTGGCGCCGGAGTCGGTGGATTTGGCGGCGTTTGCGGAGAAGGCGGCCAAGGTGCGCAGTGAGGTGAGGGTGCCGGTCGGTTGATGGGGCGGCGCGTCAGTGGGTGTAGTCCTTGAGTTTCTCGGTGTTGAGGGTGATGGCTACTGGGGCCGGGATTTCGAGGATGCTGCCGTACGGGTAGGAGGTGCGGCTGCGGTACGTACCGCGCTCCGGGTCCGTGTAGACAGTGACCGTGCAGTTGTCGCGGTCGATGAGGAGGTAGACCGGGATGTCGGCGGCGGCATAGCCGTCGCGCTTCTCTACTCGGTCGCGGCGGTCGGTGTCGGGGTCGTGTGAGGTGACTTCGACGGCCATCAGGACGCCCTCCGGGGACGCCCATTCGCCTTGGCCTACGAAGTGGTCCTCGGGGACGAGAACGCCGTCCGGGCGGGACCGGCCTCTGCGGTAGCTCTCGGTCTTCAGCCCCTGCTCGGGATACAACGCCAGCTCGGGCCGCTGCTGCATGCACTGTTTGAGGAGCCACATGATGATGGCTCCGTGATCGCCGTCGGGCGCCGGCTTGACCTCTAGTTTTCCGTTCACGAATTCCAGCGTCACGGTCTCGGGGGCCGTGCGGGCGAGCTGTTCGAAGTCTTCGACAGTCATTTGCTGGGGTTGGTGAGCGGTGCTGCGGGTCATGGCGTCGCCTCCTCCCCTCCATGGTGCCCCGGTGCGAGGGGGCGTGTCCTGCAAGGTCATGGGCGGAGTCTTTCGGGGCGGCGGGTGGATGCGCGGATCTGTTGGGCGCGGTGGTGGACTTCGGTGGGGGTGAGGGGGGTGGCGGGGCGGGGTGGGGGGTCGTTGCGGCAGTTGCGGCAGGTGCCGCCGGGGAGGGCTTCTGGGCGGCCGGGGGTTCGGCAGATCGTGCACTCCATGATGCGCAGGGGTGGGCGCGTTGGCTGGGACGGTGCGGCAGGGGGTGCGGGTGGGGGGAGTTTGTCGGTGAGGCGGCGGTGGGCGAGGGCGGCGGGGTGGTGGATGCGGTCGGGGAGGCCGGTGGTGAGGGCCTGGGTGATGTGGGGTTCGGTGGCGCCGCGGGTGAGCCATTGGTCGACAAGTGGGGCGAGGGCGGTGCAGTCGGTGGCGGACAGGGCCATGCGGGGGTCGACGCGGACGAGCCGGGCCAGGAGGCCGAGGGCGGTGGTGCTGTGCGGGTGGGGCTGGTGCGGTGCAGCTGGCTGCTGTGGGTCGGGGGCGGGTGGGGCGTGCGCGAGTGGGGCGTCTGCAGGTAGGGCGTATGCGGGCGGGGTGGCTGCAGGTGGGGCGGCTGCAGGCGGGGTGGCTGTAGGTGGGGTGGCTGCAGGTGGGGCTTGTGAGGGGGAGGTGAGGGGGGTCGTGGGGGTCAACTTTGCCTGTGGGAGGGGCTGTTCGTGGGAGGGATCGGTATCCAGGGCGCCGTTGACGAAGGCTGCCCACCAGGTGTCGGCGCGGGGCGTGCGGGAGAAGTAGGTGTGGTAGACCCAGCGGGCGGCGGTGGGGGTGACCAGGTGTTCTCGGATGCGGCGCAGGTGGCCGGCCTGGTGGAGGTGGTTGAGGGCGGTGCGGCAGGCGGCCTGGCCGTAGCCCGGGATGTGGGCGGCGAGGGTCTTGATGTCGATGGCGGCGCCCTCGGGGAGGTGGTCGATGTACGCCGCGATCTCGGCTTCACGCTTGGGTAGGTGTGCGAAATCGGCGGCGGACGGGGCGGTTTGGAGGGGGACGGTCCGTTTGCCGTAGCCCGGGTTTGCCAGGGGGTGGGACGGCGCGGAGGGGACAGGGATAGAGTTGTAGCAAGCCACGGTCGAAGCTTCTTTCTTCGATGCGTCGGTAGCCGGGATCGAGCTTCTGCTTATCGATCGGCCGGTCAGACCCCGGTACTGGTGTTGGCGCACCAGCCGGGGTCGTTCATTGCTGCGCACGCTAGACGGCGCCGACGGGTTGTCGCAAGCCGGTCACCGAATGTCATCTCGCCTGGTATACGCGCGAGTTCGCGCGCGTACGTGCGTACGTACATGCGGAGGTGGAAAGGGTGGGAGGGCGGGATTCATCCCTCCTACCCGCGCATAGGTAAATGGAGCTCGCGTCTCGGAGCTCGGAACTCGGGGTGTCAGCGGCGGAAGAGGCGGCGGAGGACGTTGCGGACACCCTGGAAGCGGCGGCGCTGCCTGGGGAGGGTGATGGTGCCGGCGGTGCGCCAGTCCGCGGTCTGGGCGACCAGGGTGGTCAGGGTCCGGTAGAAGGCGGATGAGCGGTCGGCGCCGTCGAGGTCGGCCCAGACCAGGAGGTGGGAGAGGACGGCGTCGTATTCGTGGTACGGGCGGGCTCGGAGGTGGTTGCCGAGCTTGTCGCGCATGGCGCGTTGCCGCTCCTCGGTGAGGCCGGAGGTGGGAAGTTCGTCCAGGAGGCGCTGGCCGCCGGCGAGGACGAAGTCGACGAAGGCGTTGCGGTGTTGGGCGTCGGACCTGGCCAGGCGGGCGTTCTGGACGTCCTCCTCGCGGCCCGGGGTTTCGTTTCGCACCTGGTCGTTCTCGGCGGCGGAGAGCGCGGGTACGCGGTAGTTGAGCAGGTCGGAGTCGTACGCCTCGCCGAGAGCCACGTGGGTGAGTTCGTGGACGAGGACGGCGAGGTGGTCGGTGCGGGTCGTCTCCGGCGAGTGGGAGTAGGAGATGGCGTACTGCCCCTGGGCGTGCCTGCGGGTGTTGCCGCCGGACCTGCCTGCCGTACGGGAGAAGGTGGCCTGGTCGAGGTGGCCGGTCAACTCCCCCAGGAGACGGGTGACATGAGGGTCGCGGGTCGCGGCGGCGTAGTCACGGACGAGCTGCCGGTCCTCGGTCGTGCTCTCCTGTGCCGGGCTGCCCTGCGTCGTCATGCTGTCCTCCACCGGGAGTGCCTGCCGCTCCAACGAACAACTCCAACGAACAACGTCGACTCATGCGCCAGTCTGCTCGCCACCGACCGGCGAGGGGGATACGGAAACACGCCTCGGAGCTCGGGGATCGGAGCTTGGGGTTTGCTGCTCGGTCGGCGGGAAGCGAGCAACGAAGCGGCCCCAGGAGCCGGTTGTGGCTCCTGGGGTCTGTTGTTCGAGTCCCGTCCCTACGAGGCGGCCGGGGCGGTGTCGTCTCGTTCGGTGAGGGTGATGGCCGAGGCGGGGCAGGTGCCGGCGGCGAGGCGGGTGGCAGGGTGGTGTGGGTGGGGTGGGTGGGGGGTCAGGAGGAGGACGAGGCCCTCGTCGTCGTCCTGGTCGAAGACGGCGGGGGCGGTGAGGGCGCACATTCCGGCGCCCACGCAGCGTTCGCGGTCGGTGGAGATTTCCAGGTCCATGGCCATTACGCCCTGTCCCAGGTGACGGGGAGGCTGCGGACGCCGTAGATGTTGGCCTGCGTACGGAGGGGGATCTCCTCGGCCGGGACGGCCAGGCGGAGAGTGGGGAAGCGGTTGAGCAGGGCGGGGAAGGCGACGCGCATTTCGACGCGGGCCAGTTGCTGGCCGAGGCACTGGTGGGGGCCGTGGCCGAAGCCCAGGTGGCCGGTGGCCTTGCGGTGGACGTCGAGGGTGTCGGGGTCCGAGAACTTGCGCGGGTCGCGGTTGGCGGTCTGGTTGGAGAGGAAGACCGTTTCCCCGGCCTTGACCAGCTGGCCCGCGATCTCGACGTCCTCCAGTGCGGAGCGCAGGATCCCGTCGGCGACGGTCAGATAGCGCATCAGTTCCTCGACGGCCCCGTCGGCGATCTCCGGATCGTCGCGCAGGGCGGCGAGTTGATCCGGGTTGCTCAGGAGAGCGAAGGTTCCGAGCGCGAGCATGTTGGCCGTGGTGTCGATGCCGGCGGCGAGCAGCAGACCGCCGACGCCCGTCAGCTCCTCGTCGGTGAGGTCGCTCGTGATCAGGTCGCTCAGCATGTCGTCGGTGGGGGCGGCGCGCTTGGCCAGGACGAGCTGGTGTACGTACTCCCCGATCGCGTTCATGGCGGCGCCGCGCTCCTCGTCGGGGAGGCTCTGGTCGAACAGTGCCACCACGTGGTGCACGAACTGGTCCCGCTCGGCGTACGGGACGCCCAGCAGTTCGCAGATCATCAGCGTCGGGACGGGCTGGGCGAACGCCTCCACCAGGTCCACCGTGGGGCCCTGACGCTCCATGGCGTCGAGGTGCTCGGTGGTGATCTGCTCGACCCGCTCGGTGAGTTGACGCATCCGGCGGACGGTGAACTTGCCCGCGAGGAGCTTGCGGTAGCGGGTGTGGTGGGGCGCGTCCATGCCCGTCATGTCACCGGCGGGCGCCGGCGGCAGCGCCGCACCGCCGTAGTCGACGAGGGGGTGGTGCAGGAGTTCGTAGCGGGCGCTGAAGCGCGGGTCGCCCAGGATCTCGCGGATCTCGGCGTGACCGGTGACCAGCCAGCCCTCGTGGCCGTCGGGGAAGCGCAGGCGCCGCAGCGGCTGCTCCTCGCGCAGCGCCGTCAGTTCGGCGGGCGGGTCGAAGGGGCAGCCCTGGGTGCGGTCGTTCGGGAGGGCGGGCAGCGGCTGGGGGTTCGACGGTTCGTGTTGCATGGTGTCCTCCGGTGCAGGGTGTGTGCGGTACGCGTGTTGCGGGTGCGGACGCTGTTCTCATGTGCCGTTCGCGTGTGCACAGCGAGCGCGTACGGTCCCGTACGGATCCGTACGGACCCATCTGGGGCCGTACGTCGATCAGTGCGGAGCAGAGTGACGGGCGGTGCAGAACGAAGTGGTCTCAGTGGCCCGAGGCGGCGATCTTGCCGTACCAACTGGCCGCCACCGTAAGCGGATTACCGCTTCACGCCCCGGTTGAAGGCCGCGCGGGCCCACAGGAAGCCGACCACGGTCAGGCCGACGCACCAGGCGACGGCGATCAGGCCGCTGTTGCCGATCTCGGTGCCCATCAGCAGGCCGCGCAGGGTCTCGATGACGGGGGTGAAGGGCTGGTACTCGGCGAACCAGCGCAGCCCGGTGGGCATCGACTCCGGCGGGACGATGGCGCTGCCGAGGAAGGGCAGGAAGGTGAGCGGCATCGGCAGGTTGCTGGCGGTCTCGACGTTCTTGGCCATCAGGCCCATCGCGGCGGCGAGCCAGGTCAGCGCCAGGGTGAGCAGGGCCAGGACGCCGATGGCCGCGATCCACTCCACGGCGGTGGCGCTGGGGCGGAAGCCCATCAGCAGGGCGACGCCGGTGACGAGGGCGATGCTGAACAGCGTCTGGATGACGCTGCCGACGACATGTCCGGTCAGGAATGCGCCTCGGGAGATCGACATCGTACGGAAACGGTTGACGATGCCCTCGGTCATGTCCTGGCAGATGCTGATCGCGATGGACAGGGCTCCGGAGGTCGCGGCCATCAGGATGATGCCGGGCGCGACGTAGTCGATGTACTCGCCGTCGCCGCCGGACGCGCCCCCGATGCCGGTGCCCAGGGCGCCGCCGAAGACGTAGTTGAACAGCAGCAGCATCACCAGGGGCATGGCGACGACCGAGACGGTCACGGACGGGTAGCGCAGCGCGTGCTTCAGATTGCGCCGCAGCATCGTCATCGAATCCCTGGCGGCGTAGGACGTGGCGCTCATCGGGCTTTCTCCATCTGGGAGTTGGGACGTTCGGTGGGTGACGGGGGTGCTGCGAGGGCTGGGGCGTGCTACGAGAGCTACGGCTTGGCGCCCGGCTTGGCCTGCCCCGTGAGCGTGAGGAAGACGTCGTCGAGGTCGGGCGTGTGCACCGTCAGGCTCTCGGCCTTGACCGAGGCGCCGTCCAGGACGTCCAGTACGGCCCGCAGGGTGGGGATGCTGCCGTCGCTGGGGATGGTCAGCGTGAGCGCCTCGGGGTTGGGCGAGACGTTCCCGAAGAGGGTGGCGGCCGAGTCCAGACCGTTCACGTCCGCGAACTGGAGGCGGATGTGCCCGCCGGGGATCAGCCGCTTGAGCTCCTCGGCGGTGCCCTCGGCGACGAGCTTGCCGTGATCCAACACGGCGATACGGTCCGCGAGTTGGTCGGCCTCCTCCAGGTACTGCGTGGTGAGGAAGATGGTGACGCCGTCGTCGGCGACCAGGCTCTGGATGATCTCCCACATGGTGCGGCGGCTGCGCGGGTCCAGGCCGGTGGTCGGCTCGTCCAGGAAGATGATGCGCGGGTTGCCGACCAGGGTCATCGCCAGGTCGAGCTTGCGCCGCATACCGCCGGAGAAGGTGGAGACCGGCTTCCTGGCCGCCTCGGTCAGCTCGAAGCGGCGCAGCAGTTCGGCGGAGCGGCGGCGGCCCTCGCGGCGCGGCAGGTGCTGGAGGTCCGCCATCAGCATCAGGTTCTCCTCGGCGGTGAGGAGGTTGTCCACCGCCGCGAACTGCCCGGTGACGCCGATGGCATCCCGTACGGCACCGGCCTCGCGGACCAGGTCGTGGCCGCCGACGTGGGCCTGTCCGGAGTCGGCGGAGATGAGGGTGGACAGGATCTGCACGGTGGTGGTCTTGCCCGCGCCGTTCGGCCCGAGCAGCGCGAAGATCGAGCCCTGCGGGATGCTCAGGTCGATGCCGTTGAGCACCCGCTTCTCGCCGTAGGACTTGGCCAGCCCGGTGGCGGTGATCGCCGGCGCGAGGGCGGTCGTGGGCGCGGTCGTGGGCGTGATCGTGGGCGAAGTCGACATGATCATGACAGGCATGCCTCGGTTCTGTGTCGGGGACGTCGTGGAACGTCTTGGAACATCTGGAAAGTCGTGCGAAGTCGTGAGTGATCGCTGCGGGAGTGGATCGCTGCGGGAGTGGATCGTTGCGTATGGGATCGCTGCGTGGGTGGTCGCCAGGGGCAGCGAGGGGCCGTACGAGGTCGTACGCGATCGATCGGGGCCGCGGCGGGCAGGCCCGGGAGCGGCGGCTCGCGGTACGGGCAGTAAGTGCGGTACGGGGAGCCGCCGTTCAGGCGGGCGGGTACGGCGGGCTGCGCTTCACAGGCGCTGTACTTAGAGGCGGCGTACGGGCCACGTACGAACTACGTACGGTCTATGCAGGAGTACGGTCGCTGCGCTACCAGCGGTGAGCTACGAGCGGCGGGCTATGAGCGGCGAGCCACGAGCTACGCCCGCCGAATCACAATGTCGCCCATGCTGGTACGAGCCCGCACCTCGACCATCTCGCCGGAGTTCCCGGGCCCTTCCGCCGCGTCCAGGGAGTTCTGCACCTTGCCGAACGAAGTGTTCACCTCCAGCCAGGCCGCGGTCGACTCGCGGATGCCGACCTCCAGGTCACCGGCGGCGGTCTGCAGGGTGACCCGGCCGCGTACCACCTCGCCGACCCGGATGCCGCCGTTGGCCGACTTGGCGTCGACCCCGGCGTGGGCGACGCCGACCGAGATACGGCCGTTGGCCGCTTTCGTCCTCAGCTCTCCGGTGATCTCGCCGATCGTGATGTCGCCGTTGCCGTTCTTGACCGTGGCCGGGCCCGCGATCTCGCCGACGTCGATCCGTCCCATCCCCAGGATCTCCGCGTCCCCCGATGCGTGGTCCAGGCGGATGTCGCCGAAGCCGGTCTTCAGGTACACCGTCGTCGCGGTCTCGACCTGAAGGTCACCGGCCGACGTCTTGAGGGTGCACTCCCCCAGCGGGCCCTCGCACGTGACGTCCGCCATCGGCGAGTTGACGTCCACGTCCGACCCGGCCGGCAGCTCGATGGTCACATCGAGATGGGGCCCCTTCTTGGCGAACAAGTTGCGGGTCTTGGGCCCCTTGACCACCAGCTTGCCGCCCGAGCAGGTGACCTTGGTCTGCTGTACGGCCCGTACGTCGAGGTCGGCGGTGGGGTCACCCGGCTGTACGTCCACGACCGTGTCCGTGCGCTTGCCCGCGATGATCCGCAGGGTCCCGATCTCGACCTCGACGGTGGCGGAGAGGGGTTCGGGGGTGTCGAAAGTAGGCATGGCTGTCCCGTTCTCATGACTGTGGAGTGCTGCACTCCCGCCGGTCGAGCAGGAGAAGGAGAGTGGTGCGGTACGGCCTCACGGGGCGCGGGCGGGCAGGCGCGGGCGCTAGCGCACCCAGCCCGTGTAGCCCTGCTGGCCACGGCGGACGCCGCGGACGGACGGGCGGGCCTGCGCGCCCGGTTCCAGGGCGGCGGCCACCGCCCGTACGAGCCAGGCGTTGACCGACTGCCCCTCCTGGCCCGCCGCGTCCTCGACCCGGGCCTTGAGGTGGGCGGGGAGGCGGAAGTTGATGCGCGCCGTGCCGCCCTCGTCGCCGTCCGCGGGGACCGGCGGCGGCGCCGGTACGGCACTGGGCGCGCCGCCCTGCGGCTCGGCCGTCTCGTACGGCTCGGGGGACGGCGGTACGGTCACCACGAACTCGGGGTCGAGTCCGCGCAGCCGTACGTCCACGGAGCCCGGCGCAAGGTCGCGGGTCACCTCGCCCATCGCCGCCGACAGAGCGTTCAGCAGCGTGAGGCGGGCGGCCGATTCCAGGGGTGCGGTCAGGCGCTCGGCCAGAGCGCGGGCTTCGTCTCCGCCGGCGTCCGCGGCGACCGCGAGCTCGTGCCGGAGATTGTCGACGTACGGCGTGAGGTCCATGACGCCATCATGGCACCACGCTGGCACCAACGCAAGCCGCGGCGACATCACATGGCACCGCGATGGCGCCACAAGGGGTCATTGCGGCGCCACCACGGGCTTCGACGACACCACGCATCGCAACATATCCGCAGGTCAGAGGCCAGATCCGACACTCTGGCACCACACCTCCCCCTGCTGGCACCACCCCACACCCCCTCCTCGCCAAGGAGTTCCCAGCCGCCCCACGACGCACATCGCGGCACCACACGGCACCACACGGCGCCACATGGCACCACCTGGCGCCACACCACCCGCACCCTCGTAATTCGTTCGCCGAACCGTGCCCCCTCCGGCAGGCTCCCGTCATGGGAGAACGCTTCTGGCCCCTGTACGGGCTGCGCATCACCACCCCCCGGCTGGAGCTGCGGCTCCCCGGCCTGGACCAGCTCGACGAGCTGGCGGCGGTCGCCGCGGACGGCGTGCACGACCCGTCCGAGATGCCCTTCACCGTGCCGTGGACCGACACCTCCCCCGAGAAGCGCGGACGCGCCGCCTTCCAGTACGTACTGGGTACGGTCGCGAACTGGCGCCCGGAGCAGTGGACACTCAGCCTCGCCGTACGCCACGAAGGCACGACCGTCGGCCTCCAGGACCTCTTCGCCACCGACTTCGCCGTAACCCGCGAGGTCGACACCGGCTCCTACCTGGGCCTGCCCCACCAGGGCCAGGGCATCGGCACCGAAATGCGCGCCGCCGCCCTCCACTTGGCCTTCGAGGGCCTCGGCGCCCTCTCCGCCACCTCGGCCGCCATGACCGACAACCCCCGCTCCCTCGGCGTCTCCCGCCGCCTCGGCTACCAGCCCGACGGCCTCAAAACCGCCTCCGTACAGGGCCGCCCCCGCACCCTCCAACGCCTCCGCCTGCACCGCACGGCCTGGCAGACCCACCGCACGGTCCCGGTCGAGCTGCACGGCCTGGAGCCGTGCCGCGCCCTGTTCGGCAGGTGAGGACAGAACGCGCGAGGACAGAAAGGGCAAGCGCTGAACTATACGTTCCTCTTGACCGTGTGCGGACAAGCGTGGTGGGGTGCTCGGCACAGTGTCAGGGGAGGGTCCTGGCGGACAACACCCGTGGAAAGCACGGGAGTTACATCAGGGGGAAATCTTGGAGTTCAATGCATCCCGCGTCGTCAAGGCGGCGGTCACCGGTGCCGTGGCGGTGTCCGTGCTGACGATTCCGGTGGCCGGGTCGGCGAGTGCTGAGCCGAAGAGGGCTGGGGCGGTCGTCGAGGTGGCTGCTGACAGCATTGATGCGAAGTGTCGGTCGCACAGCAGGAATTATGTGGTGCGGGAATACTTCCGGGGGCCCGCCAGGTACACGTTGCGGTGTGGGACACGGACGTGGGGGTGGAAGCACATCAAGTTGCGGCACGGGTGGAACAGCACGATGGACCGGAAGATTCGGGCTGCTATTTGGTCGGGGCGGCCCAATGGGCGGGGCGGGTTCTCGACCTATACCAATCAGTGTCCGAGTGTGGAGAAGTTCCGGACCATTATCGGTACGCCTGCCGGGCGGAACGATCTGCTCACCGCGTACAAGGTGAACAGCCTTGCGGCCGCGGTGAGGTGCTAGACAGCAGGTATGCAGACTCCGGCTGAGCATGCTCTGGCTCGCTCGTACACCACAGGTGACGGGGCGATCAGCTTCCATGTCGACGGGCTGTCGGTCGAGCATCAGCAGGACCGCGGCGTGACCTTGACGTACCGCCTGAGGGTGGTGCGTCAAGGTCACGAGGAGGAGCGGTGGGAATTCCGTCTGCCGTGGGAGGACTCGTCGTTCGTGGATGTGTTCACGTCGTCGGCGCCTGATCCCGAACGGCTCGGGCAGCTTGTGCACTTGGTGCGTGCGCTGCTGGAAGAGTGGTGGGACACCAAGGCGCACAATCGCCGGTCGCAGAGGATGGGCCGTCGGCTGAGCTGACGGCCCAAGTGGCACAGGTGACACAAGGCGACAGTGCCGTTCTATGGGTGGTAGAGCGCTGTGGCGCGGGTGGTGTCGGTGGGGGTGTCCCGGTTCAGGGGCAGGAAGTAATTCAGTTGCCAGGTCTGGGTTTTGGTGGCTTGGGCGCTGGTGGGGGCCGACCAGGGCGGGTAGATACGGAAGGCCCGTTTTCCGCCGGAGCCGTTTGCCGAGACGATGCCGTGGCGCTGGAGTGCGTCCATGGGGAAGACGAACTGGCCGAAGTGGTCCTGGTCGCTCCGGCTGCTGATGACGAAGAGGTCCACGGGGTCCGTGGAGTCGAACGGCTGGATGGGACCGCCCGGGGACCTCTTCCATACGGTGACGAACTGGCCGACCTTGGTGGGGGTCGTCCTGGCCGCGCGGAATCGGACGGCGCGGCCGTCCAGGGTGAACGCGTGGGCGGCGTACTCGGCGCTCTCGGCCTCGGGAACCGGCTGCGAGCAGGTGAATCCGCAGGGGTCGTAGACGAGCTCTTTCGCCGCAAGGAGATCGCGGTGGAAAGGGGTCGTGTCCGACCACGGGGCGGGGTGGGGGCTCGCTGACAGCTTGTGGTTCGTCGTCACTCGTTCACCCTGTCATGGCGGCGCGGGACTACGGCTCGGCTAGTCGAGGGTCATGGTGCCGTGGGTGTAACGCATGCCGTATTTGGCGCCGAGGGCGTTGACCTTTTCCAGGTCCATGGCGCCGGATTCCGTACGGACGGCCGGGCCGGCCTCGAAGACGTCCTGCATGAAGTGGTCCCAGCCGCCGGGGGTGGATATCTGGAGGGCGCGGGCCGGGGGCTGGGAGGCGTTGCGCATGGCGTGCGGAATGCCGTGCGGGAGGAGGGTGCACATGCCGGCGGTGAGGCGGTGGGTCTCGCCCTGGAAATCGACCTCGACCACGCCTTCCAGGACGTAGACGAACTCGTCCATGGATTCGTGGACGTGCGGCGGGACGTCGATGTCGAGGCGGTTCTCCAGGACGGCCAGGCGCCCCTCGCTGTCGTCGGTGGCGACCTTGACACCGAAGCCGGGCGGGAGCGGCACGCGGGTCCGGCGGGTCTCGCCCGGCTGGAGGATGAAGAACCGGTCCGCGGCAGGCGGGGTCATGGACATGGAGGTCTCCCTCTGGTGGTGGGGATCTGTATGTCGCTGGTGCCCCTTCACCATACGACAGAAGTGGAGGAAAATCTCCAGTTAGGGGAGATGGAGAAGGCGGCGGAGAAGGGGTCGCCTAGCATCGCGGCATGAGTGGACTGCGTGCCGATGCCCAGCGGAACCGGGAGAAGATCCTGGCTGCCGCCCGTGAGCTGTTCCGGGAGCAGGGCACGGCGGTGGCACTGGACGACATCGCGCGCCGGGCGGAGGTGGGCATCGGGACGCTGTACCGCCGCTTTCCGGACCGCGAGGCATTGATCCGGGACGTCGCGGTGGAGGGGTTCGCTACGGCGATGGCGGCGGTCGAGGCGGTGCGGTCCGCCGGGCTCGGGCCGATGGAGTCGCTGGAGGAGCTGTTCGCGCGGATCGTCGCGCAGCGGGACCAGCTCGTCATGCCGCTCATCGGAGGGCCGGTGGTACGGGACGCGCGCGTGCAGGAGCTTCAGCACGCGATCGTCGCCGAGCTGGAGAGGCTGCTGGCCGCCGGGCGCGAAGCCGGAGAGGTACGGGCGGACATCACACCCTTCGACCTGATCGGCGCCGCGGCGATGGTGTGCCGGCCCATGCCGCATCTGCCGAGCGACGCCGCCGGGGCGCTGGCGGCGCGGCATGTGGCCGTCTACCTGCACGGGCTGCGGCCGGAAGGGGCGCGGCCGTTGCCGGAGGCCGTGCATCCCGGGAAGCATCTGGCGATGGGCGACTGAGCAGCCCGTATACCCCCGCAGGCCGGTGGGGGCCGGAGGGCAACCCCTTCATGGCCGGGTCCCTGTGCGCCCGCTTCAAGGGCTCCAGCGTCAAGGCCTGCGCGAGCTGGTCAACAGGTAGGGATCAGACGGCAGTTACCCCGCCACGGCTCCCCGTACCGCTCCCCCGCGCGGTACGGGGAGTCGCGCGTTGGTCAGGGGAGCGGGAGGAGGAGCACCGAGGGGGTGTGGAGGGTGGTGCGGGTCGGGGTGAGGGTGGTGGCGTCGGCGAGGGGTTCGGGGGTGCCGGTGTTGCGGGCGTAGCGGGGGTGGGCGCCGCCGCTCAGTTGGAGGCGGAGGCGGTGGCCGGCGGGGAAGTGGTGGGCGGTGGAGGGGAGGGGGATGGTGGTGTCCGTGGGGGTGCCGCTGGTGGTGTGGAGGCGTATCAGGGTGTCGCAGATGTTGGTGGAGCGGTCCTTGGTGTCCACGTCGCAGAGGCGGGCGAAGAGGTCGGCGTGGCCGGTGTCGGTGGAGATGCGTACGCGAAGGGAGATCGGGCCGAGGAGGGTGAGGGGCTCGGTCAGCGGTGGGGTGGTGAAGGTCAGGACGTCGTCGCGGGACTCAAGCCGGGTGTTGTCGCGGGCGCCGGCGGTGCGGGAGAGCGAGCGTCCGCCGAGGGAGGGGGTGGGGTCGGAGGGGTCGTAGCGGAAGGTTGCGAGGGGGGTGGCGGGAGTGGGGGTGTGGGTGGGAGTGGTGGAGTCCACTGGGGTTGTGGGGGCCGGGGGCTGCTCGGGTACGAGGTGGCCGTCCGGTGCGAGGAACCACTGGTCGGCGGGCGGCGGGAGGTGGGCGGCGGCCGGTTGAAGGTCGGCGGCGGCCGGGGACCAGTCGTCGAGGTCGTGCCAGTCGTTCGAGCCGCCCATGTGTACGCGCACCCTCGTCGGGCGGAGGGTGGAGAAGTCGTCGCAGAGGTGGGCGCGGAGCCAGGCGAGGGTTTCGGTGAAGACCTCGGGCCAGCCTTGCTGGAGGGCCGAGTTGTGGGTCCAGGGGCCGACGAGGAGGGAGGTTTCGCAGCCGGAGTCGCGCAGGCGGGCGTACTGGGCGAGGGTCTGGTCGGCCAGGACGTCGTGCCAGCCGGTGATCAGGGCGGTCGGTACGGTGTGGCGGTCGGCGACGTGGCTCATCGACGCGCCGTACCAGAACGGGCTGGCGGCGTCCGGGTGGGTCAACACATCTTCCAGCCACGGGACTTCACCCCCGAAGCCGGGGACGTACGCCTTGCGGAGGGGCAGGGTGGAGGTGACCTGCTTCATGTGGCGGGTCAGGCGCATCGTCGCGCGCATGAAGGGCGCGAAGCCGAGGTGGGTGTAGGCCATGCCGAGGCCGGAGATCAGGAAGTTCTCCAGGGCCAAGGTGCCGTTCTGGTGGAAGTAGGCGTGCGGGTCGTGCATGCCGACCTGGACGACCATCGCCCGCAGCTCCGGGGGCGGGTCCTGGGCCAGCGCCCACTGGGTGTAGCCGAGGTAGCTGGGGCCCGTTGTGCCCAACACGCCGTTGAACCACGGCTGTTCACGCAGCCACGCCACGGCCGCGAGCCCGTCGGCGGCATCGTTGCGGAAGAGGGCGAACTCGCCGCCCGAGCCGCCGGTGCCGCGAGTGCTCTGGATGACCACGTGGAAGCCCTGCTCGGCGAAGAGGATGCCGTACATGGGTGACCACGGGAAGCCGCGCCCGTAAGGCGAGCGCACCAGGAGGGTGGGGAAGTCGCCGTCCGCGCGGGGGAAGTAGTGGTCGGTGATCAGCGGGCTGCCGTCGGCGGCGGGTACGGCGAGCCCCGGCTCCCAGCCGATCTCGTACTGCCGGGCGGGCAGGCCGCGGAAGGTCGCCCGCATCAGCCGCGCGGACAGCGGCGGCCGCGCCGCCTTGGGCGCCTTGGGCGCCTTGGATTCCTTGGTTGCCGTGCGTCGTGTCATAGCTCTCCCCAACCCCGATCCATTCACGTACGATGTACGAGAATAGTGCCTGCTTGGATGGGACGCGCAAGGGCAGCGAGGAGAGGAAGGGACAGCGGGCGTGGACCCTCAGGAACTGTGGATGCGCCCGGCCCGGCCGCGGCGGGGCCGCCCGCCCGCCTTCAGCCGGGAGGCGATCACGGCAGCGGCGGTCGCGCTGGCGGACGCGGAAGGGCTGGACGCCGTCACGATGCGGCGGGTGGCCGCACAGATCGGCGCGGGCGCGATGTCGCTCTACAGCTACGTCCCCGACAAGGAGACGCTGCTGGAGCTGATGATCGACCGGGTCAACGGAGAACAGGAACCGCCGGAGGCCAGCGGCGACTGGCGCGCCGACCTGAAGGCCGTCGCGCATGCGCAGCGCGGGCTGATGCTGCGCCATCCGTGGCTGCCCGGCGCACTCAACTCCCGCCGTACGCTGGGCCCTTGCACGCTCGCCTTCATCGAACGGGTGCTGGTCGCGCTGCGCCCGACCGAGCTGGACGGCGGCGCGAAGATGGAGATCTTCAGCCTGCTGACGGGTTTCGTGGCCGGGCATGTGGCCCACGAGGTCGCACAGGCCGCGGTCACGGACTCACCGGACCGCGCCGCGGCCGAAGCGCGCTATCTCTCGGCGGTCGTCGCCGAGGGCCACCACCCGGAGCTGGCCGCTGCACTGGCGGCGCCTGCGGGGTCTACGAGTCCCGATGCGACGTTCGCCCGATTGTTGGATCGGATGGTGGACGGCCTCGACGTGAGGTGATTACGGGCGGGGGGCGGCGTGGTCGATGAAGGCCGCCCAGGCGGGGGCGGAGAAGGCGAGTTGGGGGCCGCGGGGGTTCTTTGAGTCCCGTACGTGGACGGCGCCGGGGCAGGCGGCCACCTCGACGCACTCACTTCCTTCGCTGTCGCTGTACGTGGACTTACGCCAGGAGAGGGCGACTTCGACGCAGGCGCTGCCATCGCCGTCGCTGTAGCTCGACTTGAACCATATGAGTCCGTCGCTCATAGCCCTTCCACCATTCGTTCGATGAAACGCGCCGACTCCTCCACGCTAAGGGCCTGAGTGCGGATCATGCCATGGCGCGAGGTGAGCAAACGCAGCTCGGCTGGATCGGAGGTCAAGTTGCTCATCGACTGCCCCTCTGTCAGGCCGAAGTGCGCATGGTCCTTGGTTTCCAGCAGCACCAGAGATCCGTTGAGGGCCGCGGGGGTGACGCGGTCGAACGGGAGGACCTGTAGCGAAATGTGTCGCTTCCGGGCCATCTCCAGCAGGTGCAGTAGTTGTCGCTTATGCACGCCAAGATCGCCCACCTGGCAGCGTAGGACGGCTTCAAGGATGACGACACTGAAGTCCACCGGCGTCTTTTGGGCAAGCAGCTTCTGACGTTCCAACCGGGCCTCGACCCGGTTCTCGACCGTCTCGTCATCCAACGGCGGAGCATGGTTGCCGATCAAGGCACGGGCATACTCTTCCGTCTGCAACAGTCCGGGAACCAGGAGCGGTTGATACGACCACACCGTGATCGCATCCCCCTCGAACTCAAAGAAGTCCCGCGACCGTTCAGGAAACTTCTCCTGCCGAAGGAAGCTCAGCCCAGCCTTCAACTTCCCCCGCGCACCGAACAATTCATCCGCGATCTCCGCCAGCTTCGGCGGCACCGGCCGCCGCCCCTGCTCGATCGACTGGATCGTCGCGACCGAGTAACTGGACGCCTTGGCGATCTTCTCGCGGCTGACATCCGCGTCATGGCGCCACATCTGGAACTGGTTCCCGAAGTACTGATACGGAACCGGCGGCTGAGCAGAGCTGTCGGGCACGAACGTTCGCCTCCCCGTCCTCACGGTGCGCGTCACAGTAATTACGCAGCGTAGGACGCCGGGCGTTACCCGCGCTCGTGAACGGCAAATGTTCCCTCGGTCAGGTCCCTGATGGCAGCCACCGCTGCGGTGTACCGCCTGTCGAATTCCACCGGCCGACCCCGGTATTTGGTCAACTGATCGTCGGACACCGCCTTTTGGGCAGCTTCCAGGGCCAGGCGCAGGCTGTCCCGCGCCTCGGCGGGCAGGGCCTCGTACTCCTTCTCCAGGTCCGCGACACGCGCCTTGAGGCGTTCGGCGACATGGGACGTCGCCCTCGCGTGCAGGGCCTTCACCTGACCGTCGAAGTCGGCGATCTTCGTGTCGAAGGCCTCGTCGAGTACGTCGAGGTCCTCGATCCGCTTCAACAGCGCCCGCAGCTCGGCGACATAGCCGTCCTTCCAGGCCAGCTCGTCCTCGCCGAATTTCTCCAGCTCACCGGCCGGGTTGCCGGACGGCTTGCCGGGCTCGGGCCTCGGTTGGCCGCGATGCCGGGGCACGGCCTCGTCCGGCCGCTCACGGCCCGACTCGGGCAGCGGCTCAGGAAAGGGCTCGGGAAGGGGCTCGGGAAGGGGAACGCTCTCGATGCGGCGCCTGGGCCTGGGCTGTGCCGGGACGGTCACGCGGGCGTCGTCCGTGGGGCCCGCCTGCGGACGGTCGTACCCGTTTCGCGGGACAGGGAAGGCCAGCAGCACGGGCACCGGGGAGTACGCGAACGAGGTCGAAGGTGAGTACCCGTGTGCGTGAGAGTGAGCGTGCGGGTAGAGGTGACCGAGTGTGGTCTTCTCGCCCTGGTGGGGCGGATGTTGGTGGTCCGGCCCGTGGGGCTGCTGTCGCACTTCGATGGGGCGGTCGACGACCGCGCCGTTGCGGGCGGCGGGCTCGTCGCCACTCAGCAACGGGCCGATGATCAGGGCCGCGGCACCGGTCGACACCAGGGCGGCCACGGCGATCAGCACCTTCGTCGGGCCCGCCAGACCGGTCGCCGCGGAGCCCGAAGCGGGAGCTGCGGCCGGGGCGGCGGCCGGGGCGATGGCGATGAGCGAGGGCAGCTCGCGCGCCCCGAACAGCAGCAGCGCGGGGAGAAGCACCGCGCGCATCCGGCTTGCCACGGCGCGGAGTTGGTCGTGTACGTCGCGGCAGTCCGCGCACGTCACCAGGTGGGCGGCCACCGAGTCGGTGGACGGTTTGCCGGTGGTCCCCCGCATGTAGGCAGCCAGCCCGCGGCGGGCCTTCGCGCATTCCTCGGGTACATCCTTGGCAGCCGCCATATGGGCATCGAGGTAGGCCAGCCGCAGCCGCTCGCGGGCGCGATGGGCCAGCGTGGTGACGTTGGAGGGGGTGACATCGAGCTTCCTGGCCACCTCCGGCGCCGTCTCGCCGCACACGGTGGTGTGCCAAAGGACGATGCGCAGCCGCTCGGGAAGCGCCTTGAACGCCTGGGCCAGCAGGCGCTGTTCGACGGACTGCAGCGCCTTGGCCTCGGTGCTGTCGGGCGCGGGGACGTCCGCGACGGTCTCCTGGGCAACCACCCGGCCGGAGGTCCGTGCGCCGCTGATCGCGAGATTGCGGATCGTACGTACGAGATAGGGCTCGAAGCCCTCGGTGGGGCCGCCGCCTCGCGAGAGAAGGGCGAGCACGCGGGTGAACGCCTCGGCGACAAGGTCTTCCGCCTCGGCCTCGCCGGACCCCCAGCGGCCGGCCATCCGGCGTGCCGCGCCCCGGTGGCGGCGGAACAGCTCGGCGAACGCCTCAAAGTCCTTGGCGCGGCGTACCCGGTCCAGG
This sequence comes from Streptomyces sp. UF-297, assembly GCF_058245575.1. Taxonomy (NCBI): domain Bacteria; kingdom Bacillati; phylum Actinomycetota; class Actinomycetes; order Kitasatosporales; family Streptomycetaceae; genus Streptomyces; species Streptomyces sp. UF-297. The sequence goes on from NZ_JBSIBZ010000008.1 coordinate 133,687, forward strand.
AGGTCGCCGTCGCTCAGCGCGGACAGCGCCGTCGCACGGGGCGTCGCGGAGGACGAGGACATGGTCATGGTTCAGGGAAGCCCATTCAACTGGTTGAACAACGGACTGAATTGGGACCTTGCCGGCTGGGAGCAAACGCGGTCGAGAGGCGCAGGGAACGCGCCTGAGCGAGGAATCGCCCCCACACCGGTGCCGACCGGCACCGACGCGTGAATAGGTGTAGCCGGAACGCAGTCAGCATTACGTGCCGACAGCCCGCGGCACAGGGCCGAAAGACTCGCGCGGGTCGGGACCAAAGGCCTGACGCAATCCCCTTTGCGGAAGCTAAGTTTCCGCTCAATCGCGTCTCCGTCCACCACAGTGACGGCGGGATGCACACCACCGGATCACAGTGACCCAGATCACATCAGAACGGGTGTGACGATCCGGGGACCGCTGCGTGTACCTCGGTGTGTGGGCCGTTCCGCTCGCTTCTCCTCCCGCGCCGCGTTCATTTCGCGATTGCTCACCGGCACTCCCCCAAAGCTGACGCCCCGCGGGATGCGAAGCTTCAGAGAATAAGGACTCCATAAATGAAAGCCTCGATTTCGCCGCGCCTTCGTCACCGGGCGGCCGCTATGGCGGTGGCTGCCGCGATGGTGTCCGGGACCGCCGTCGCCACCGCAGCGGCCGATGAATCCCCGGCACCTACGGACAACATGATCAAGAACGGGGACTTCACCGACTACCGGTTCCGGGCGGGTACGACCTGGAACGCCGAATGGCTGGCGGGGCACGGCCTCGGCGAACAGTTCCTGGGCCTGGGGTCCTGGAAGTGGGGCAAGTACACCGGCTTCGGCCGCACCGAACGCCCGGCAGAGGTCCAGGACGCCGTGGACCTCTACAGCGGCCGGGACGCACCTCTCCCCGCGGGGAAGGGCATCCCCAAGAACGCCAACGCCATCGACACCAACGGCCTTGCCACCCTCGGCTTCATCGAGCAGAACATCAAGGTGGAGCCGGGGAAGTGGTACGACTTCTCCTTCCTCAGCGGCTACAACACCTGGGCCGGCCACGACGTCGGACGGCCGACGTACGTGCGGGGCGAGGTCGCTGTCGCCGACTCGGGAAAGGTCCTCAAGCAGGAGGACTACATCCAGTACTACGCCGGCAAGATCGCCCGGCCCTCCAACAACGGCGTACAGATCAACAATCCGGACTGGCACCAGCGCAGCCTGAAGTTCCAGGTGCCGGCCGGGGTCGACGAGGTCACGGTGCGCCTCGCGAATCCGGGACGGGCGGGTCTGAACCCCGAGCGGGCCGCCGACCCCGACGGCTACAGCGGAATGCTGGTCTCGCATGTCCAGATGCAGCCGACCACGGCGGACGGTTCGGGCAACAAGGACCTCGAAAAGAAGATCAAGGACCTGACCGACGAACTCCGGCGTTTCAAGGACGCAAATGCCCAGCGGGCCACGAAGCTGACCCAGAATTTCCGTCAGCTGGCGAAGAGCCGCAGCAAGCTGACGGACGAGCAGAAGAGCAGCGTGCAGGCCGCATTCGAGCAGGCGCAGTCGGCGTACAAGCAGGCCGACTCTGCCAAGGAAACCGCCGAATTCGGAAACCTCGCCAACGCCGCAGAGGCGAAGATCGTCGCCGCGTACAGCGACATCGTGAAGGCTTTCCAGGCCTGACGTCAGGCGGGCGAAAGACATCCGGCACGGCGTCCGCAGTGATGCGCCGGAGCAGCCGACACACCTCCCCCAACGGCCGTTCGGCCGATTCACGTATGCGAAAGGTCTACCCATCATGACTACGCAGTCCCGTGACCAGCGCAAGGCCCGTCGGGCCGCCCAGGCCGGTCTCGTCGCCCTCGCGGTGAGCACCGCCCTGTCCGCCGGCGCGAGCATCGCCCAGGCCGCCGAAGCACCCGGCGCCCCCGTCACGTCCAAGGCGCAGGCGCAGTCGGCGATCAGCCAGGCCGGGCAGGCGCTGACGTCGGTTCCCGAGAAGTTCCAGGCCCCGGCCCAGGCCAAGGTCGACGCGGCGAAGCGCACCGCCTCGGCGGCCCCCGAGAACGACGGCGGAAAGCTGGTCAAGGCCGTCTCCCAGGCGCGTACCGCGGTGAAGGTCGCGCTGTCGCAGACGGTCAGCGAGCAGATCGACGAGCTGGAGAAGTTCCAGAAGGACGAGCTGGCGTGGAAGGACGGCTATGTCGCCCAACTGCGCGCCCTGCTGCAGCAGATCGACGATCTCGACGTCCTCGACAAGGACTACGACACGAAGATCGCCGACTTCGACAGCAAGGTGAAGAACCTGCACGCGCAGGCGACGGGCCGTATCGCCGACCGCCTCGCCACGCGCGTGACGGAGATGGAGAAGCAGTTCCGGGCCCTCTCCCCCGAGAAGCAGAACAAGCTACGCCCGGCACTTGAGGACGCGCAGCGGAAAGTCTCCACGGATCAGCTGGCCAAGTACCGTGGTCAGCCCGAGGAGTTCGACCAGCGCTACACGGCCGCGGTCAACGCGATCAAGAAGCTGGGCGAGGAGATCGAGGCCGCCGACGACACCAAGGACAAGGCCCAGGTCCAGGACCTGGAGGACCGTCTGAAGAAGGTCAAGGACCGGATTCCCGGCCTGCCCGACGCCAAGCAGGGCCCGGTCCGTACGAAGGCGGACGCGGCCGGTGCGGGCATCGAGAAGGCCCGTCAGGCGATCGGCACCGACGGCTTCAAGGAGCGGGCCGACAAGGCCGGAGCCGAGGTCACCGCGGCCGAGAAGGCGCTGTCCGGCGCACTCGACAAGGTCGCCGACGACCTGCAGAAGAAGATCGACGGCCTCAAGGACGCCAAGAGCAGGGAAGCCTTGAACAAGGCGCTCGACGAGGCCCGGGCAAAGGTCACCGACGCCGCGAACAAGGCCGGGGGCGCCGGCTTCATCCCGTCCTACGACGACGCCAAGAAGGCCCTGGACGAGCTGAGCGGGAAGGTCGGCAACGCCGTGCTCAAGGACGACCTGCAAAAGCAGCTCGACGACCTCAAGGACAAGGTCGCCCAGCAGCCCGACAGCCGCGGCAAGGACATCCTCCAGGACGACACCAAGGACCGCCAGAAGGACCTGGACGCCCTGGACCCGCTCGCCCCGGACGCGGGACAGAAGGCGAAGGACCTCACGGACGAGCTGAAGGACACCCAGAAGGCGCTGGACAACCTCAACTCCACCAAGGAACTGGTGCGGTTGCTGCGTCAGTCGCAGAAGGCCGTCGTCGTCCTCACCGGCGAGCAGCGCGACACCTTCAAGCTGGACTCCCTCTACAACAAGTCCAACAGCCAGCTGCAGGTCACCGAGGCACTCATCAAGGACGACCGGCAGTTCCAGGCGAACTTCGACAGGACCAAGCAGTTCATCATCGAGCTGCGCCAGGCCACGAAGAGGGCCGTCGCGGAGCAGTAAACGGCCCCTGGCAACGGGCCGTTGAGCCCGGTGCCCCGATCTTCCAGGGGTGGAGGTCCGTACGGCCTCCACCCCTTCCACTGGCACGAAGCACGGAGGAAAGTCCCATGAGCATCGATTCGTTCGCCGCCGCACGCTGTCGTGTGGCAGGCCGTATGGCCATCGGGGTCGGCGTGACCACCTTGACGGGCGCGGCACTGCTCCTGTCCGGCGGCGCCCCGGCCATGGCGGCCGGGACACAGCCGGCCACCGGCGCCGTGGCCGTACAGAACGCCGACCACGAGTCGGGCTGGGCGGCAGCCGACCTCGCCTGGGGCACCGGGTACGTCAAGAAGGTCGCCGGGCTCAAGAAGCAGGTGCGCGAACTGCCGGACCTGGACCCGGAGTTCGACAAGCGGATCAAGGAGCTGGACGCGCAGATCAAGGCGCAGTCGAAGGAGGCCGAGGGCCGGATCGGCGCCCTCGGCAAGCGGCTGGCCGGTCTGGAGCAGCAGGTGCGGCAGCTCAAGGACGCCGCCGCGAAGGCCAAGGGCGAGGATCTCCTCGCGGACGCCAGGAAGAAGTTCGCGCCGCTGACGGGCCACCGGCTCCAGGAGGACAGGTTCGGCGCCGAGTGGGAGGCGGCGGTCAGGTCGGTACGGGCCGTCGAGGACCTGGTGAAGGGCGCGGACGGGGACAAGGGGACGGGTGGGGACAAGGACAAGGGCAAGGACGGGGGCAAGGATGGAGACAAGGCCAAGGACGGTGACAAGGACAAGGGGACCGGCGGGGACGGCAAGGACAAGAGCGGCGGGGACGGCAAGGACAAGGGCCGCGGGGACGGCAAGGGCAGCGACAGGGGCAAGAGCGGGGGCACGGGTGGCTCTTCGCTGACCGGGGGCGGTGGCTCCACCGGGTCCGGCGGCGCCACCGGTACGGGCGGGACCGGTGCCTCGGCCACCGTCAGCGGCTCCGGCAGCACCGGCGGCCACGGTGTTTCCGGCGGCTCCGGCGGCTCCTCGAAGCTCGGTATCGCGGCCGGCAACGGCGGCGCCGCCGAGCAGTCCGGTACCTCGGCCCTGTGGATAGGCAGCGGCGTGGCACTGGCGGCCCTGGGCGGCGCCGGCACCACGTACGCGGTGCGGCGCCGTGCCAAGCGCTGACGGCCCTGCCGCCGCCCGAACTCCGCGCAGCCGGGCCTCGTCGGCCGCCATGGCCCTGATGCCGGTGCTGGTCCTCGCCGGTGCGGCACTGGTGTGGCACGGCCTCCAGGGCTCCTCGGGCCCGACGCCGCCGCCCCGGCCCGACGCCCGCAGCGGTGCGGGGATCTCGGCCGCGCCGTCCCGTCCGGCCACGCCGGTGCCCGCGGTGCCGCCGCGCGCCATCCGTATCCCCGGCATCGGCGTGGACTCCCCGGTCATCCGGCTCGGCGGCACTGAGGACAAGGGCATGCTCCCGGTGCCCGAGGGGCGGGACGAGGAGAAGGTCGGCTGGTATCCCGCGTCGTCGGCACCGGGCGCGGCCGGCACGGCGGCCCTCGTGGGACACCTCGACTCGCGGACCGGCCCCTCGGTCTTCTACCGGCTCGGCGCGCTGAGGCCGGGGCAGAAGATCGTGATCGAGCGGGCGGACGGCTCGGACGTCACCTTCGCCGTACGGGGCAGCAAGGCCGTGCCCAAGGCGTCGCTCACCCGGCAGGACGTGCTCGGCGACACCCGGGAACGCTCCGAACTCCGGCTGGTCACCTGCGGTGGGTCGTACGTACGGGGCAAGGGCTACGACCAGAACGTGCTCGTCTACGCCGACCTGGTCGGTGCCCGCTGACGCGGCGACGGGCGGCCCGCACCGGGGGACCGCGTCCGCGCTCCCCGGCCCGGACGACGACCGGGCCGGAGGCCGAGGGCGGTGCGGAAAAGGGGGCGCGGTGGCCCCCACCCCGTCAAGTACGATATTGACGTTCCGTAGAACAAATCCTCACTCACCGTAGCGACTTGGGAGCAGCCGGCAATGGCTCGACACCTCATCACCAGCGCCCTTCCGTACATCAACGGGATCAAGCACCTGGGCAACATGGTGGGGTCCATGCTCCCGGCCGACGTGTACGCCCGCTACCTGCGCCAGCGCGGGCACGAGGTCCTCTACATCTGCGCCACCGACGAGCACGGCACGCCCGCCGAGCTGGCCGCCAAGGACGCGGGCCTGCCCGTGGACACCTTCTGCGGCGAGCAGCACGAGGCGCAGAAGGCGATCTACGACGGCTTCTCTCTCGCCTTCGACTACTTCGGGCGCAGCTCCTCGCCGCAGAACGTGGAGCTGACCCAGCACTTCGCGCGCAAGCTGCACGAGAACGGGTTCATCGAGGAGCGGGCGATCCGCCAGGTGTACTCGAACGCGGACGAGCGCTTCCTGCCGGACCGCTACATCGTCGGTACGTGCCCGCACTGCGGTTACGACAAGGCGCGCGGCGACCAGTGCGAGAACTGCACCCGCGTCCTGGACCCCACCGACCTGATCGACGCGCGCTCGGCGATCAGCGGCAGCAGTGATCTTGAGGTGCGGGAGACCAAGCACCTCTTCCTGCTCCAGTCCAAGCTGCAGGGCGAGGTCGAGGCGTGGATCGACGCCAACGGTGACGAGTGGCCCACCCTGGCCTCCTCCATCGCGCGCAAGTGGCTGACCGAGGGGCTGCACGACCGGGCGATCACCCGTGACCTGGAGTGGGGCGTCCCGGTGCCGGCCGATGTGTGGCCGGAGCTGGCGGCCGAGGGCAAGGTCTTCTACGTGTGGTTCGACGCGCCGATCGAGTACATCGGGGCGACGAAGGAGTGGGCCGACGCCGTTTCCGACGGCAGCCGCGACTGGAAGTCGTGGTGGTACGAGGCCGACGAGACCGTCCGCTACACGGAGTTCATGGCCAAGGACAACGTCCCGTTCCACTCCGTGATGTTCCCGGCGACGCAGCTGGGCACCCGTGAGCCGTGGAAGAAGGTCGACTTCCTCAAGGCCTTCAACTGGCTGAACTACTACGGCGGCAAGTTCTCCACCTCACAGCAGCGCGGCATCTTCACCGACGCGGCGCTGGAGATCCTGCCCGCCGACTACTGGCGCTACTTCCTGATGGCCAACGCGCCGGAGTCGGACGACACCTCCTTCACCTGGGAGCTGTTCTCCGCCTCGGTCAACAAGGACCTGGCGGACACGCTCGGCAACTTCGTCAACCGCGTGCTGTCCTTCTCGCGCAAGCGCTTCGGTGACGACGTACCGGCGGGCGCCCAGGCGGGCGAGGCCGAGGCGAAGCTGGGCGAGCAGATCGCGCAGCTGCTGGGCGAGTACGAGGGCCACATGGAGGCCCTGCAGTTCCGCAAGGCCGCGGCCTCGCTGCGGGCGCTGTGGAGCGCGGGCAACTCCTACCTGGAGGAGAAGGCCCCCTGGCTGGAGATCAAGACCGACCCGGAGGCGGCGGCGCTGACGCTGCGTACGGCGATGAACCTGATCCATCTGTACGCGATCGTCTCGGAGCCGTTTATTCCGGCGTCGGCGAAGGCGATGCGGGGGGCGTTCGCGCTGGCCGATGACACGGCGGTCTGGGTGTCGGCGGAGGAGGCCAAGGCGCTGGACTTCGTGCCGGCGGGCACGGGCTTCACGGTGCCGCCGGTGCTCTTCGCCAAGATCACCGAGGATGACTTGGAGTCGTACCGGGAGCGGTTCGGCTCCGCCGAGTAGGGCTTGCTGTTGTGAGGGGGCTCGGGCCGGATGGCCCGGGCCCCCTCTGCGTTGGGAGCACCTGCGGACCGGTGGGGGCCGGTCGCGCCGTTCCCCGCGCCCCTCTTTGCGCAGTTCCCCGCGCCCCTGATGGTGGGGGCTGGGCGGGCGGGTCGTCGTGCGCTTCAAGATTGCGCAGTTCCCCGCGCCCCTTTTTGCGCCGTTCCCCGCGCCCCTGGTGGGGGGGGGCTGGGCGTGCAGGTCTCCGTGCCGCTGAGTGGGGCCGCTCGCGCAGTTCCCCGCGCCCCTGACGGGGCCCGTTTTGAGGCCTTGGTTTTGCCCTTCTGGTCATTGTTGACAGTTCGGCAATCGTTTATTGATCGGTCGCGGTGATGCTGTGCCTGTCGCTACACGGGGGAAGACAGGGATCACCAGTGGTCATTACACGCATCTCGGTGGCCGTGCATGCCACCGACCCCCTCAGTCGCGCCGGGGTCATCAGCCATCTCCAGCACGAACCCACCGTCGAATTGGTGGACAGCCCCAAAGAGGGCCAGGAACAGGTCGCCGTCATGTTGGCCGACCGTTTGGACGACATGGCAGCCTCCGAGCTGCGCCGCCTGGTCAGAGGCGGTGAGCAGCGCGTCGTACTGATCGCGGGCGAGCTGCGGGAGCCGGAGCTGATGGCGGTCGTCGAGTACGGCGTACGGGCCATCCTGTGGCGGCACCAGGCCACGCCGCAGAAGCTGCTGCGCGCGGTGCACAGTGCGGCGCGCGGCGAGGGGGAGCTGCCACCGGACCTGATCAACCGGCTGATGGCGCAGCTGGGCCGGCTGCGCCGGTCCGCGCTGGACGCCTCGCCCGCCGCGAGCGGCGCACTCGTACCGACGCTGGGCATGGCGCCCCGCGAGGTGGACGTGGTGCGGCTGATCGCGGAGGGCCTGGACACCCGGCAGATCTCGGAGAAGCTGGCCTACTCCGAGCGCACGGTCAAGAACGTTCTGCACGCCCTGATGACGCGGCTGCAGTTGCACAACCGCGCGCACGCCGTGGCGTACGCGCTGCGAGAGGGATACATCTAATGCGGATCAAGCACGTGTACGCCAGCGCGCGGCCGGGGGCGGTGGCGTGATCCACGAGGTCGACGAGGCGTTGCGGGGGCTGCTGCGCGGCGGGGCGCTGCCGGAGGGGACCGGCGAGGTCGTCTTCGAGGCGCCCACCCGCGACTGGGCGGCCCGGCGCAACGCGCCCACGCTCAACACCTACCTCTACGACATCCGCGAGGACCTGGCCCGGCGCGAGCGGGGCGCGTACGTGGAGCGGGACAGCAGCGGGGCGGCGGTGCGCAGGCGGCAGCCGCCGCGCTGGTACCGGCTGTCGTACCTGCTGACCGCGTGGACGACGCGGCCCGAGGACGAACACCGGCTGCTGTCGGCCGCGTTGGGCACCCTGCTCATGCACGAGCTGCTGCCGCCGGACACGCTGCCGGACTCCCTGGCCGCGCTGAAGGTCACGATTCCGCTGACGGTCGCGGTGCCGCCCGCCGAGTCGCGTTCGCTCGCCGACATCTGGTCCGCGCTGGGCGGGGAGCTCAAGCCCTCGCTGGACGTGGTGATCACGGTGCCGTTCCCGGTGTCGCCGACGTACCCGGTCGGGCCACCGGTCACCGAGGCCGCCGTGGTCGTACGGGACATCGACGGGGAGCGGGACCCGTCCCGGCCGCGGATGCTGCGGACGAACGGCGGCGGCAAGGGGGAGGTGGCCCCGTGAGCGGGGAAAACCCTTCGCTGCTGGACCGGTTGGAGGCGCTGCGGGCCCGGGTGGCCGAGCTGGTCGAGGGGCGCAGTGCCGATGACCCGACGGCGGCGGACCCGCTGCGGGGGCTGTATGTGACGCAGGAGACGGCGCGGCGGCTGGTCGCCGCCGCGCCGGTGTCGCCCGCGGCCGCGCCTTCGGGGGCGGGCGGCGTCGCGCAGGAAATCCCTGATACCGCCGACGCCCTGGGGCAGTTGGCGGCGGACTTCGGGCTGTCGGCGCTGGACGTGCACATTCTGCTGTCGGCTCTCGCACCCGATGTGGACCGGCGCTTCGAGCCGCTGTACGGGTACCTCAACGACGATGTGGGGAGGCGGCGGGCCACGGTCGCGCTGGCCCTGGACCTCGCGGGCACCGGGCCCCACGACCCGGCGGCGCGGGGCCGCTTCCACCCCCTGGCGCCGCTGCGCGCGGGCGGGCTGCTCGGGCTGGCGGACGAGGACCGGCCGCTGCCGGGACGGGCGCTGACCGTGCCCGAACGGGTGGTCGCCCATCTGCTCGGGGACGACGCCGTCGATCCCGAACTGGCGGGCAGCGGCGTGGAGTTGCTGGCCGCCGATCCGGGCGGGGAGCGGGGCGAGGGGCGGGCGGCACGGATCGCGGCGCTCGCCGCCGAGCGGCCGCTGATGGTGTACCTGCGGGAGCGGGCGGAGGGCGCGGCGGCCGGGCCGGTGGCCGATGCGCTGCGGGCCGCCGGCGTGCCCGTACTGCGCTATCGGCCCGGGTACGGGGCGGCGCAGGCGGTGGAGCGCACGGGGGAACGGGAGGCGGGCCGGACAGCCCCTCCCGCCGCCGCGGAGGACCCCGAAGACGTGAGCGCGGCACTGCTGCGCGAGGCGCGGCTGCGGCGGGCCGCGATCGTGGCGGGACCACTGCCCGAGCGCCCCGGCCCACTGGTACGGGCGCTGGCCACGGGGGATGTGCCGGTGGTGTTCGTGGGGGGCGATCCGTACGACCCGCAGTGGGCACCTGATGCGGGGCTGCTCGCGCTGGATGATGCGGAGGGGTTGGCTGGGGCGGTGGGGGCGGTGCGCGGCGGGCGCGGCCCGGTGGAGAGCTGGCGGGCCGAACTGGCCGCTTGCGACCCCTCGTTGGAGACCGGCGTCGGGTTCGACCTCGGGGAGGCGGTGGCTCCGTACCGGCTCAGTGGGGCGCAGATACGGCGGGCCGCGAGGGCGGCCGTCGCGCTGGCGGCCTTCGAGGGCACGGCGCTGACCGCCGCGCACCTGCAGCACAGCGCGCGACGGCAGTCCGCGCCGCTGCTGGACCGGCACGCGCGGCGTATCCGGCCCGCGGTCGGCTTCGGCGATCTCGTACTGCCGCCGGAGCCCCTGGAGATGCTGCGGGAGCTGACGGTGCGCGCCCGGCAGCGGGACCGGGTGCTGGGCGAGTGGCGGCTGCGCACCGGGGGCGGGCGCGGGCGCGGGGTGGTCGCGCTGTTCGCCGGGGACTCCGGCACCGGAAAGACGCTGTCCGCCGAGGTCGTGGCCGGTGAACTCGGCCTGGATCTCTATGTGGTGGAGCTGTCCGCGGTGGTGGACAAGTACATCGGGGAGACGGAGAAGAACCTGGAGCGGATCTTCTCCGAGGCGGACCGCACCGACGCGGTGCTGCTCTTCGACGAGGCCGACGCGGTCTTCGGCAAGCGCTCGGAGGTCAAGAGCTCGCACGACCGGTACGCCAACCTGGAGAGCGCGTACCTGCTCCAGCGGCTGGAGGCCTTCGACGGGATCGCCGTGCTGACCACCAATCTGCGGGCCAACATCGACGAGGCGTTCACCCGGCGGCTGGACCTGGTGGTGGACTTCCCGTTCCCGGATGTCGAGCAGCGGATCGCGCTGTGGCGCTCCTGCCTGGTGGACACGCCGTGCGCGGCGGATCTGGAGGACGAACTGGTCCGGTGCGCCAAGGAGTTCGAGCTCGCGGGCGGCGGCATCAGGTCGGCCGCGGTGACCGCGGGCTATCTGGCGGCGGGCCGGGGCGAGGCGGTGTCCGGCGCGGACGTACGGGCCGGGGCGCGGCGGGAGTACCGCAAGATGGGGCGGCTGGTGCCGGGCGGGGCACTGCCCTGGCAGCAGTGACCCGCGAGGTGCAGCGGTGGCGTGCCGGGGGGCGCGTCGAGGGTGCGTCGGCCTGGGCCTGATACGGGACCAGGGGTATCCGAAGACCTGTGTGGGGCGCGGCCGGCGGCCGCGCCCCTTCGTTCAGACACAGGCGCTTACCTTGTCATTTAACGAAGAGGGGCCCTGGGCCGCCGCTCTGTTGGTGCGGGAGTGGTGGAAGCGGCCGTCGTGCTGATGATTCTGCGCCAGGATGAAGCCGTGGATGACATCGCGTGCCGCCCTGCCCAGCCCCATGAGTTAGCCGCCGTAGCTGAGTTGCGTTGGCGGTGGGTGCAGGAGCTCTATGGAACCCCCGACACCATGCTGGACGAGTTCGTCCCCCGGTTCGTGGCATGGGCCCGGGAGGCCGAGTCCTCGCATCGGTGCATGGTGATGGTCCGTGACGACGTGGTGATCGGCATGGCCTGGCTGGCGATCACGCAGCGTGTGCCGCATCCACGCACGTTCGAGCGGATGTCGGGTGACGTGCAGTGCACGTACGTCGTGCCCGAGGAGCGCGACCGCGGCCTGGGCGGCGAGCTGATCGAGGCGGTCTTGGCGTGGGCGAGGGACCTCAGCCTTGAGCGGGTGACCGTTCACTCCAGCGACCGGGCGGTTTCGGCGTACTCCCGCCATGGGTTCGAGGCCTCTCCGCGCCTGCTCCAGGTCGAGGTTAGGCAGGGTCGCGCGGGGTGAGTCTTCTGACCGGTGGCCGGCGTGAGTCGCTGGCCAGGTTGTCGCAGTTCCGGGCGGACTTCTATGCGTGTCTCACAGGACGCTCGGACGCGTTGTTCGAGCTGACGGAGGCCCTCCTCTGCACGGAGGGCCCGGTCAAAACGCTGGTGGATCTCGCGCTCGCGCCAGAACACCGCCGGGGTCACGGAGCTCTGTATGGCGGGCTCAACCAGGGGCGGATCGGCTTCGTCGGGCCCTGGCCGGCCTGCCGTTGCCGAGAGCGGCGGACGGCAGGCTAGTCCTGGCCGTTGACGTATCACCCTGGCTGAGGCCGGGCGCCGCGACCTGCCCGGACCGTTCCTTCTGCCATACCTATGGCCGGGGCCAGAACGAGCACCGGATGATCCCTGGCTGGCCGTACTCGGTCCTGGCCGCGCTGGAGGCCGGCCGCACCTCCTGGACCGCCGTGCTGGATGCCATCCGGCTGGAGCCGGGCGCCGATCTCGCGGCCGTAACCACCGCCCAGATCCGTGAGGTCACCGAGCGGCTCATCGCCGCTGGTCAGTGGCGGGAAGGAGACCCCGAGATCCTGGTCGTCCTGGACTCCGGATACGACGCACCTCGCATCGCTCACCTCCTGTCCGGTCTGCCGGTGCAGATCCTCGGGCGGCTCCGGTCCGACCGGGTTATGCGACGGCCGACACCACCACGCGTCTACGACCCGAGAGGCGGGCGCCCGCCCAAGCACGGTGGCGAGTTCGTCTTCGGCGACCCTTCTACGTGGGGCACCGAGCAGGCCGTGACGACCACAGCCACCCGGCTCTACGGACGAGCCACCGCGCAAGCCTGGGACCGGCTCCATCCCCGGCTCACCCGCCGTGCGGCCTGGCTCGACCACGAAGGGCCACTGCCCATCATCGAGGGAACCGTCATCCGCTTGGCCGTCGAGAAACTGCCCTCGGGAGGAGTCAACAAGCCGGTCTGGCTCTGGTGGTCGCGAACCGCAGCCACGGCTCAGGACATCGACCGCTGCTGGCAGTCCTTCATACGGCGCTTCGACATCGAGCACACGTTTCGCCTGTTCAAGCAGACCCTGGGATGGACCAAGCCTCGCCTCCGCGACTCCGCCGCGGCAGACCGCTGGACCTGGCTCGTGATCGCCGCCCACACTCAGCTCCGTCTTGCCCGCCCACTGGCCGCTGACCTCCGGAGACCCTGGGAGAGGCCGACGCCACCGAACAAGCTCACCCCGGCAAGGGTTCGGCGAGGGTTCAGAAACCTCCGCGCGAAAACGCCGTCGCCAGCGCGTGCACCGAAACCCTCCCGGCCCGGTCCCGGGCGCCCGCCTGGCTCGAAGAACCGGCGGCCAGCCACCCGCTATGACGTGGGACGCGTCCTCGCCACCGGCCAGGCATACAGCCGTCCCACCCATCACAAGGTGGGCACCAAACCACGGCGCGTTGGATAAACGACAAGCTTACGGCCGGTCGGCTATCTTCCACTCCTGGAAGACGCGGTTGCCGTCGCCCTTCTGGAAGCAGCCCGCCACCTCGTTCGGCTTGTCGTGGCCCGGGGCCATCAGGCAAGTGCCCGTTGCCACATTGACGATCAGGAAGTAGCCCTCGCCCGCGTCCTCCAGCCGCCACCGCTGGTTGTCCGGGAGCTGACCGGACGCGATCTTCGCCGGGTCCTGTCCCCAGATCGTGACCAGGTTGCTGTCCATGTTCTTGTCCAGCACCGTGCCCGGGGCGTTGCCCGGCTCCAGGGCGATGGTCTTGTCGTCGTAGCGGTGCACGGTCCACCACTGGTTCTTTCCGGCCTTCCCGTCCGACCAGGTATGCGTGGTGACCGTCGTGCCGGTCTCCTTCTGCCCGTTGGCGACGTCCAGGAACATGGAGTCCGTGGGGCTGAAGTTGTTGGCGTGGGCGCGCACGATCTGCGGCTTGGGCGCCGGCGGCTTGGGCTTTTCCTCGCCCCCCGGCTTGGGGTCCGGCTTCGGCTCCTCCTTCGGGGGCTTCTTGGCCGGGGTCTCGCTGGGCTCCGTCTTCGGAGCGGCCGGAGTGGGGCTGGGCGCCGGGGACATGCCGCCCTGGGGAAGCTGCTGCTGCTTGCCCGGCTTCTCGGTGGCCTGCGAGGACATCTGCGGCTTGTGCTGGAACCAGATCACCACGGCCGCCACGACCAGCGCGACCAGCAGCGAGAGCACCGCCATCGCCCAGCGCGGCAGCACGGAGGGCTGGATGTACGTACCGCGCAGCTCGGTGGGGTCCGGGACGCCCGGACGCAGTACGGAGACGGTGAAGGGGTGCTTCTTGGTGCCGCCCACCCAGCTGACGGCGCCCGGCTTGAGGCGCAGGTCGGCGAAGGCGGCGCGGCCGGGGGCGACCTGGACGGAGCCGGGCTCGGCCTCGACCTCCAGCTCCTCGCCGTTCTCACGGCCGGAGAAGGAGGCGGTCAGCGGCTGGTTGCCGAGGTTGTCCACGGCCAGCGCGCCCTTGGCGCTCCAGCGGCCCCGTACGACCAGCGGCACCAGCTCGGTGCGCAGTTCGGCGAACGGGCCGACGGTGATCTGGCCCTCCACCACGTCGGTGGTCTGCGGGGCCTCGCGCGGCTGTACGCGCACGCCGAAGGGCGTCGGGCCCGCGAGGGCGTCCGGCGTGCGCGGCGGGGCGAACTCCACCTGGGCCGTGCCTTCCGCCCCCGGGTAGAGCCGCAGTACATCCGGCTCCACGCGCGACCAGCCCGCTGCCGCACCGACCACTTGCAGCCGGTACTCCTCGACGGTGTCCCCGGTGTTGCGTACGCGCAGCCGTACGCTCGCGCCGGATCCCGGGTCGACGGTGGTCGTGGCCGGTTCCAGTGAAGTCCACATGCTCACCCGGGCAGTCAACCGGGCGGAGGAGGCGGGGGGAGCGGCCTTACGGGCAGAAGTGGGTGCACGATTGCTGCCCCTGTGGCCGTAGCCGCGCGCCTCGCGGGGGGTGCGCTATTCCACTGCGGGCCGTGGGGGCTTGTCGCGCAGTTCCCCGCGCCCCTCAAAGATGCGCAGTTCCCCGCGCCCCTCTTTGCGCAGTTCCCCGCGCCCCTCAAGAATGCGCCGTTCCCCACGGCCCTTACGGGGCTATACAGCGGGGACGTAGGGGGCCGCGTCCAGGTCGGAGAGGAGGGCGGCTACCTCGGTGGCTTCGTGGGTGCCGCGGTGGAACATGACCAGGTGGGCGGCGGTCAGTTCCTGGCGGGCACGTTGGGTATCGCCCAGGGCCAGCAGGGCGCGGCCGCGGGCGGCCTGGGCCAGTGCGCGGCACAGCGAGTCGCCCAGGTCGCCCGCGATGGACAGCGCCTGGTCCGCGCAGTCCAGCGCCTCGTGCGGCCTGCCCTGGTCCAGGACGCAGTGCGCCAGGCGCGCCCAGGAGGAGGCCTCCCAACGCGGGTTGCGGGCCTCGCGGTTGTGCTGCTGGGCCTCGCGCAGCAGCGCCGCTGCCTCCCCCGCCCGGCGGTCCCGCATCAGGGCGCAGCCCGCGTGGTAGAGCACCTCGGCCAGGGTGTCGGTGCGGCCCGGCTCCCGGGAGCGGTGCAGCGCCTCGGCCAGCGCGGTGTCCGCGTCCGCCGGGCGCCCGAGGGCGACATGGGCGCGGGCCATGTGGGAGAGGATGCGGATCCGGTCGGTGTCGCCGCCCAGCTCGCCGAAGCGGTCGTAGGCCTGTTCCAGCAGGGGCAGGGCCTCCTCGGCCCGGCCCATGGACAGCAGCACGAAGCCCAACTCGTGGGCGCCCTCGGCCCGTACGAGCACATCGCCGCTCGCCTCGGCCAGCCGCAGCCCCTCGCGCAGCGCCCGCTCGGCGCGCGCGAAGGTCTGGGTGCCGTAGTTGGGGGCGCCGAGCAGCCGCAGGGCGCGGGCCGCCGCCAGGTCCTCGCCGCGGCGCCGGGCGCTCTCCAGGGCGAGGCGGACCAGGGGCTCCAGGTCGCGGTGGCGGGCGGTGCCGATGACCAGGTGCGACCAGGCGGTGAGCAGGTCGACGGTCAGGCGCAGGCTGCTGGGCCGGGCGTCGGGGGCAGGGGCAGGGGCAGAGGCAGAGGAGCCCGCGAGGGCGGTGGGTGCGGGGGCAGCAGGGCCGGCGAGGGCGGTGGAGTGCTCGGACTGCAGGGCGCGTTCGGCGAAGACGTACAGGCGGGAGTGGGCGCCGTCCAGCCACTGGCGGGCCGCCTCGGCGTCGGCCAGGTGGACGCCTTCGGAGGCGGGGCGGTGCAGCAGGTTGGGCAGGATGCTGTGCGGTTCGGTGCGGCGTACGGCCGTGATGACAGTGGCCAGGACGTAGTCCAGGAAGCGGCGGCGGGCGGTGTCGCGCTCGGCCGCGGTGTCCTCGCGTTCGCTGAGCCGGCGGGCGAAGAGGCGGACCAGGTCGTGGTAGCGGTAGCGGTCCACGCCGTGCAGCTCGACGAGCCCCGCGTCCACCAGGCTCTCCACCACCGCGTCCGCGTCGTCGTCGCTCAACCCGAGCATCGCGGCCGCCGCGCCCTGGCAGAAGGACGGCATCTCGCACAGGGCCACGAGCCGGAAGGCGCGGGCCAGTTCGGGGTCGAGGGCCTCGTACCCGAGCTGGAAGGTGGCGTCCACGCCCAGGTCGCCGACGCGCAGCTCGTCCAGGCGCCGCTGCTCGTCGCGCAGCCGGTCCGCCAGGTCGGCGACGGCGCGGCGGGGGCGGGCGGCCAGGCGGGAGGCGGCTATACGGACGGCGAGCGGCAGCCCGCCGCAGGCGGCGACCAGGTCGCGGGCGGCGTACGGCTCGGCGGCGATCCGCCCGCGGCCGATGACCGCGCCGAGCAGGCCGAGCGCTTCGTCGTGCGCCATCGCGTCCACGCCGACGAGCCGCGCGCCGGGCAGCGCGATGGTCCGCGACCGGCTGGTGACCAGCACCGCGCAGCCCGGGGTGCCGGGGAGCAGCGGCCGCACCTGCGCGGTGTCGCGCGCGTTGTCCAGCAGGACCAGGACCCGGCGCCCGGCGAGCAGCGAGCGGTACAGCGCGGCCTGCTGTTCCAGGCCGTCCGGTACGGCGCTGCCGGAGCAGCCCAGGGCGCGCAGAAAGCCGGTGAGCACGGTGCTGGTGTCGATCGGTGCCCCGTCGCCGCCGCCCAGGTCGACGTAGAGCTGGCCGTCGGGGAAGCGGGTGCGGACGGCGTGTGCGACATGCACGGCCAGCGCCGTCTTGCCGACGCCGCCGAGCCCGGTGAGGGTCGCCACCGGCAGCACGCCCTCGCGGGCCGTGGCGCACAGCGCGTCACGCAGCTCGGCGACGGCGGCCTCCCGGCCGGTGAAGTCGGATATGTCGGGCGGGAGTTGAGCGGGGACGCCGAGGGGGTGGGCGTACGGCGGGGGCGGGGCCCCTTGGTGCGCGCGGCGGGGCGCGGGGACGGGCGAGGTGGGGAAGGGCGGCAGGGAGGTGGACGCGGGGGCGGGGAGCACGAAGTCGCGTACGGCTCCCAGGAGGGCTCCGTTCCTGGCGGCTGCGCTCTGCGGCACGGCCGTGGAGCGGGGGGCGGGCTCGGGCGCGGCGCGGGGTGCGGGGACGCTGCGCGGCGCCTTCGCGGTGTCCGGCCCGGGGGCGGCGCGCAGCAGCCGCAGATGGAGCTCCGCCAGCTCGCGGCCGGGGGTGACGCCGAGCTCGGAGTCCAGGGTGCGGCGGGTCTTCTCGTACGCCGCCAGGGCCTCCGCGCGGCGCCCGCTGCGGTGCAGGGCCTGCATCAAGAGGGCCTGGGTGCGTTCGCGCAGCGGGTGTTCGGCGGCGAAGGCGCGCAGCTCGGCCACCGTGTCCATGTGCCGCTCCAGCGCCAGCGCGCAGCGGAACAGTTCCTCCTGGGCGCCGACGCGCAGCTCGGTCAGGCGCCCGCGCTGGCGGTGCGCGTACGGGCCCGGCACTCCGGCCAGCGGCGTATCGCCCTCCCACAGCGCCAGCGCCCGCTCCAGGCGCGCATGGGCACCCTCCATGTCGCCCGCGGCGCGCAGGCGGGTGGCGGCACCCAGCAGGTCCTCGAACTCCGTTGCGTCCAGGGCTCCTTCGGGCAGCCGCAGCGCGTATCCGGTGCCCGCCGACACCAGGAGTGCGGCCCGCCCCCTGGACTGACGGTCCGGCTCCAGCAGGGTGCGCAGCCGGGAGACGTACGTACGCAGGGTGCCCACCGCGCGGGCCGGCGGG
This sequence comes from Streptomyces sp. UF-297, assembly GCF_058245575.1. Classification (NCBI taxonomy): domain Bacteria; kingdom Bacillati; phylum Actinomycetota; class Actinomycetes; order Kitasatosporales; family Streptomycetaceae; genus Streptomyces; species Streptomyces sp. UF-297. The sequence goes on from NZ_JBSIBZ010000008.1 coordinate 151,583, forward strand.
TCCGACTCCCACAGCGCGTCGACCAGGTCCTGGATGGAGGCCGGGCGGCCGCCGTGCAGCAGCAGGACCGCGAGCGTGGCGCACTGCTGGGGCGATCCGGTCCTCAGCGGCTGTCCGCCGCGCCTGACCCATACCGGTCCCAGCACCTGAAAGCGCAAGGAATGAGCGGCCTGGCCGCCGCCCTCGTCACCCACAGCCCGTTCGCCCCCTTGCCCCGCGGTTCCCGCGGTGCTGCCCTTTCGGACACCACTCTATACACCGAAGGTATACTGGTGGGGTGCCACCTCGCACGAAGCCGATGACCTGCACAGTTACCTCCCCCGACCCCTTGGGAAGTTTAATCCTCAAGAGGTGACACCCCTGCCTCCGGCCGGCCCGCACCGGCCGCCGGACCCGCATGCCGCCTCCGCTCCCCTACGCCGGCGCCGCCCGAGCGATCATCGAACTCTGCCTCTGTGCCGCCCGTTTCGCCCTGGCCGCGCTCGGTGACCAGGGGGCAGGGTCGGGCGGGGCCGTCCTGCCCGTCGGCGCACACGAGCACCGTACGCACCCGGGCATCCGTACGCATCCGTCTGCTGACGTGCGCGCGGACGTCGGCCCGCAGGTCACCGCAGTCCATCGGCAGGCAGTCAACGGAGGCACCGTGCACGCGCAAGACCACCGGCGGACGGCACCGCACCAGGCGCCGGCGCCCGCACCCGCGGCCCGTCCCCGCGACGGCGGGCCGCAGCACCCCGCCGCCGTCCTCGCCCACCTCCAGCGCACCGCGGGCAACTCCGCGGTGACCCGCGCTCTGACACAATCCGCCCCGGTGCAGCGGTATTCCCAGGAGCCGCAGCACGGCTTCGCCAAGATCTCCGCGGGCGGCCGGATCGCGCTGCGGGACCGGCGCGCGGCCTTCGCCGACGCCGATCTGATCCGGCAGGCCGCCGCCGACCTGGACCGCCAGGAGCGGGTGTCCATCACCCTGGAGGCGGGCGAGAGCGTCAAGGTCGGGGAGCGGACCCTGCATCAGGTGCTGCCCGTCTACAAGACGGCGGAACGGGCCAGGGCCGCCGTCACCACCGCCGGGCGGGACGGCGCGGAGGCCGCGTACGAGCCGGTCCGCGGCGACAGCACCGAGCAGCGGGCGGACAAGCGCTCCGCATACCTCCAGCACCTGAGCGGGGCAAAGGAGTTGGAGCGCATCGTGCTGCTCACCGCAGAGATCCAAAAGGCCATGAAGGCAGGCGCCGCCGACCAGGTCAACAGCCTGTACGGGCGGGCCAACAGCCTGGCGAACGCCATGATGGGCGGCGGCTGGCTGATGGCGCAGTTCAGCGACCGCACCTTCCCCGGCGGCCAGACGCTGGAGAGCGCCAAGGAGCTGCTGCAGCGGCTGTCCAGGTCCTACCTGGACGGGCTGGAGACCGTCCAGGAGCAGGAGGCGCAGGTGGCCGCGCTGATGATCACGATCCCCAACGACTGCCAGGGCACCGCGCAACAGCTGATCGGACGGCCGCCGGGCGGGCTCGGCACGGTCCGCGAGGCGCCCGCCGTCGGCGAGAACCACTACGTCAATCTGCGCGACCAGCAGGGCGGCGCCTGGCAGAACCACTTCGCCGCCGTGATCCTGCGCGACGGCCCGGACACCCTGTCCTACGAAACCGCCGCCGACTCCTACGCCGCCACCCAGTGGGGCAAGTCCCTGGGCTACTTCGCGCTGTACGGCGCCGCCGGCACGGACCAGTCCTTCGCACACGTCATCGGCGAGGAAAACCTGGCACGGGGCGCGGAGCGGCCGCACGCCGAGTGAGCGGGTGACCGGACGGGCAACCGCCGATGCCCTCGAAGACGCCCGCCCGCCTCTACAGCGCGGCGTCCCCGTACGCCATGGTCAACAGCGTACGAACGGCTGAAGCGGTACCAGGGGACGTCATGCGCGCACAGGACCGGCACTCCGCATCCGGGCACGACCGCTTGGGGGCGGCGCGCCCCGCGCGTACGGCGTCCCCTCTCCCCGCCGCGGCGGCCCGCGCTCTGGCGGCCGGGCGAGCGGGACGGCTGGGACCGGAGGCAGTAGCGGCCCTGCAGCGCAGTGCGGGCAACGCCGCGGTGCAGCGGGCGCGCATCGCTCCCCCAGGACAGCGGGACAAAGTAGACACCACGACGCTGTCGGACGAGCAAATCATCAAGCTGGCACAGCAGTTGCTCCGGCACAAGCGCAGCCTCGATGCTCTCCGTCGCGATCACCCCCACCTTGCCGAGCAGCTCACGGAGGCGTCGCTGCGAAAGGCGATGCCCCGCTACCGCGAGGTGGACCCGGAGTCCGAGGGCGAGTCCGACAGCGAGGACCCCAACGTCCTGTACCGGTCGCTGCGGCCCGAGGAGGAGCCGAGCCTGACGGGCATCCGGCCGCCCGCGGTCCACGACGCCAGCGTCAGCGCGGCCAAGCACATCCAGGACGGCAGCAAGCTGGAGGTGAAGTCGGCCTGGGTGTCCTTCACCCGCAGCCTCAAGGTGGCCGCGGCATGGGCCTCGCAGGCCAACGAGGAGAAGGCGCACCGCATCGTCAAAGTACGGATCCCGCAGGACAAGGCGTTCGAGAAGGACACGTACTACGACACCACGGACCCGAAGCAGTTCGACACCGTCTTCGGCGGCGACAAGCGGTCGGCCAACAACGCCGCCAAGAGCTCCCAGGAAGTCCTCATCAAGAACGGCCTGGGGCCCGGGGAGGGCTTCGTCTTCGAGCTGCTGGACGCCTACCAGCTGGAGCCCGCGGTCTACCAGAAGATGAAGCAGGACGTCGCGGGCAATCCCGGGGACGGGGGCGACGTCTACGCCCTGGTCAAGACCCGTGCCAAGGCCAAGGACCCGGTGACGCCCATCGGGGTCTACCAGCACGGGACGCCAGGGGCGGCCCAGGCGGCGCAAGCCGCTCAGGCGGCCAAAGCGGCCAAGGAGACGCAGGAGGCCGCCAGCGCCTCCGCCGCTGCCTCCGCCGGACCGCCCGCGAAGAAGCGCCGTACGCGCCAGCCGTGACCGAACGGGCAGTGGCGTCTGCCCTCGGCGACGTCCGTCCGTCTCTACGCCGGGACGGTGCCGTACGCCATCGTCGACAGCGTAGGAACGTCAACACCGTACGAACCGCGAGATGCGACGCCGAGGGGGAGCCGCCGTCATGCGTGCACACGACCGGCAGGCCCGAAACGGCCAGGACAGAGCCGCGGGCGGCCGCCCGGGTCCGGCGCGGGCGCCGCGCCCGGACGCCGCGCTGTCCCCGGTCGAGACCGTGGCCGCCCTCCAGCGCACGGCGGGCAACGCGGCCTTCACGGCGGCACTCGCGGCACAGGAACAGCACCGGCACGGACCGGGCTGCGGCCACGGCGAGCGACCCGCCGCGTCCTCGGCCGAACCGGTCCAGCGCTCCGCCGTCCACGATGTGCTGCGCACCTCCGGAAGCCCGCTGGAGGACTCCGTACGCACCGACATGGAGAGCCGGCTCGGCGCGGACTTCTCCGACGTACGCATCCACACGGACTCGGCCGCGCACGCCTCCGCGGAATCCGTCGACGCCCATGCGTACACCTCCGGTTCGCACATCGTCTTCCAGCGCGGCCGCTACGACACCGCCAGCTCGGCCGGGCGCCACATGCTCGCCCACGAGCTGACCCACGTCATCCAGCAGCGCAACGGCCCGGTCGCCGGTACGGACCGGGGTGACGGCACCCAGGTCAGCGACCCCTCGGACCGCTTCGAGCGGGAGGCGGAGGCAACGGCCTCGCGGGTGATGTCGGCCCCGGCGACAGCGTCCCAAGATCACGACCAGTAACTCGGCTGCCGCCCCTCCGCGGCCAGACCCACACTTTCGAGGAGCACGCTCATGCCCACGTACCTGTCTCCCGGCGTATACGTCGAGGAGGTCGCCAGCGGCTCCCGGCCCATCGAGGGGGTCGGGACATCCGTCGCGGCGTTCGTGGGGCTCGCGCCCACCGGGCCGCTGAACGAGCCGACGCTGGTGACGAACTGGTCCCAGTACGTGGCCGCCTTCGGGGAGTTCACCGACGGGTATTACCTGGCGCACTCGGTCTACGGGTTCTTCAACAACGGCGGCACCGCGGCGTACGTGGTGCGCGTGGGCGGCACCGACGGCGAGCAGCCGCAGCAGGTGGCCGCGCCCGCCGCGCAGGCCAACGGCGCGCCCAAGGCGCTGACCCCCGGCGGGGGGGGGGGGGGGGGGGGGGGGGGGGGGGGGGGGGGGGGGGGGGGGGGGGGGGGGGGGGGGGGGGGGGGGG